>MGMG01000042.1:17462-18569 GCA_001796355.1 Chloroflexi bacterium GWB2_54_36
GTCGATTCTCGGCGCATTGAACCTGATCGTGACTATCCTGCGCATGCGGGCACAGGGAATGAACATGTTTCGCATGCCGATCTTCGCCTGGGCAGTATTGGCAACCTCTTTGATAGCCTTGACTGCCACTCAGTTGATTGGCACCTCGTTCCAGATGGTCAGCTTCCAACGCTTGTTTGGCATGGGCTTCTTTGATCCAGTCAAAGGCGGTAATCCGCTGCTTTTTCAGCACTTGTTCTGGTTCTATTCGCACCCGGCGGTCTATGTATTCATCCTGCCCGGGCTGGGCATCATCAGCGAGCTGCTGCCGGTGTTCGTGCGCAAGCCTTTATTTGGCTACAAATGGGTAGCCATGTCCTCGTTAGGAATTGCCTTGGTTGGCTTCATGGTCTGGGCGCACCACATGTTCACCTCCGGCATGGAGGAGTACCTGCGCGTACCCTTCATGTATTCCACCCTGCTGGTAGCGGTGCCGACCGGGATCAAGTTCTTTTCCTGGACAGCCACCATCTGGCAAGGCCGCATGCGCTTTGCCACCCCCATGCTCTTTACGCTGGGAGCCATCATTGTATTTCTGTTGGGCGGGCTGACCGGTCCCCCGCTGGGCACAGTGGCGACCGACCTCCACTTGCATGACACCTACTTTGTGGTCGGACATTTCCATGACACGCTCTTCGGCGGCTACATGTTCCCATTATTCGCCGCCATCTACTTTTGGTACCCCAAGATCACCGGACGCAGGATGAATGAGACGCTTGGCAAAATTCACTTTTACTTGATGACGCCGTCGTTCCTGGTGATGACTTTCGGTCAGATGGCAGTTGGACTGTTGGGTATGCGCCGCCGCATCGCGGATTACGACCCTGCTCAAGGGTTCCAGACGACCAACTTCATCGTAACCATCGCCGCCTTCCTGATTGCCCTGTCGATTTTGATTTTCTTCATCAATCTGTTTGTCAGCGCCAAGAAGGGCGAAGTGGCAAAGGGAAATATTTGGGAATCGCGTTCTCCGGAATGGTCGATTTTGCCATCACCAGCGCCGGAACATAACTATGCCCAACCGTTCAACGTGGTCGGCGACCCCTACGATTACGGTTTGAAGGGCTC
>MGMG01000043.1 GCA_001796355.1 Chloroflexi bacterium GWB2_54_36
CAGTGTGACCGCGGTACGCCCGTCTGCTGCCGCGAAAGAGCGGGCAGCTTCAAATAATGTGACTTCAGCACGCAGGGTGTCAATTTTTAGCGATTGCACCAACTGCACGCCTGCTTGCGCTACTTTATCAGCCAGAAGCACCTTAGGCAGCAGCGATTTTGCGGCTGCAATTTCGTCGAGCGCGGTCTGGGTAACCTCACTAAAAGCTGCGATCGTCTGGCGCGGATTGGTGAGATAAGCGCGGGTGCGGTGATATGCTTCTAGGCGTTGAGCCGGGTCCAGCAACCCCTCGACCACCACTCGCAACCCAAAACGATCCATGATTTGCGGGCGTAAATCACCTTCTTCAGGGTTCATGGAACCAATCAGCGCGAAGCGGGAGCGGTAGGTCGCGGAAATCGATGCCCGCCGGACGGTGTAGCGGCCGGAAGCGGCTGCGTCCAGAATGGCATCGGTTATCGACCGTTCCAGCATATTGACTTCATCTACATACAAAAGGTTGAGGTCGGCGTGTGCCAGGATACCGCGTTTTAACCGCATCCGTTCATGAATGGCTGCCCGCTCATCGATCCCACCCACTACATCCTCCAACTGAGCGTTCAACGGCAGTTCGATGAGTTTAACCCGATCAGAACGAGTAAGTGGTTCGCCGCGGGCATATTTTTGAGCGCAATCCGGGCAAACCGCGTCTATTCCGCCGGATTCAATGTCTTCCGGCAGACAGCCGTAAAAGCAGGCGCTGCGTTCAACCGGAGGCAGCAAGTCCAGCAAGCCGCGGACAGCCGTGGTTTTTCCGGTACCGCGCGGTCCGATAAGCAGCACGCCGCCGATGGCCGGGTTAATCAATGTTAAAAGCAGAGCGAGTTTCATTTCATACTGCCCAACCAATGCCAGGAATGGATAAGGCAGGGCTTCGGCAAGGCCAAAATCCTCGGCGGGCATCTGCCCTTTCAGGGAGCGACCGGATACAATTTCAATCAATTCCCGCAGTGAACGGACACCGGTGCTTACCAGTTCGCCGTCTGAAGATGAAGGTGAATTTTTGTCATCCATATGAAATCACGCTTTTACATCGTTATACGTCCAATAGCGATTGGCAATAAAATTCCAAATCATCACGATTAAAATGACAATCGCCAGCGCCAGATTATGAGCAGCGATAACCGGGGTGAGAGGTTTGAAGCTCCAGCGGCCGGTAAAAAACTGAGTCAGGGCTTTTTCCAGGAAGGAAAATAAGGGGGTGCGAATGAGCAGGCCAATAAGGCTGACGGTCACAAACTGAGTCAACTGCCGGCTAACCGGCTTGCTGCGCGAGTCTGGGTAGGTCCACAGGCGATTCCAGGTGAAATTGCTGATCACCGCCAGGATGAATGAAATGACGCTCGCCCAAACCACGTTTTCTTTGAAATAACCGACTAAATTGGTTAGAAAATTAAATACGCCAAAATCAATGACTGCCCCAATAGCGCCGACAATGGCGAAGCGGATGAAGCGGCTGCGTTCTTTCGCGTTCGTCAGGATCATGCCAGGCCTAATTTAACGCGGAAATAGGGGATGGTGCGCGAGATGCCTTCGTCGAGTGAAATGCTTGGCTCCCAATTAAGGATTTGTTTGGCGCGGGTAATGTCCGGCCGGCGGCGCTGCGGGTCGTCTCCAAGACGCAGATCAGGTTTTTTAACGATACCAGAAGGGTTGCCGGTCAACCGGTTGATGGCTTCGGCAAATTGCAGGATGGATATTTCTGCCGGGTTCCCAATATTCACCGGCATGTGCTCGTCTGAAAGCAGCAGCCGGTAAATGCCTTCGACTAAATCGTCGACGAAACAGAAACTGCGCGTCTGAGCGCCGTCGCCGTAGACGGTGAGCGGTTCGCCGCGTAGAGCCTGCTGAATAAAGTTGGGCACGACCCGGCCGTCGTCCAGGCGCATGCGCGTGCCGTAGGTGTTGAAAATGCGCACAATGTGCGAATTGATTCCGTGGGTACGGTGATAAGTCATCGTGAGCGCTTCGGCGAAACGTTTGGCCTCGTCATACATCGAGCGCACGCCAATCGGATCGACGTGACCCCAGTAGGTTTCTTTCTGCGGGTGTTCCAGGGGATCGCCGTAAATTTCACTGGTGGATGCCAGCAGGAATTTAGCTTTTTGCGCGCGGGCAACGCCGAGGGAATTATGGGTGCCCAACGCGCCGGCCTTCATCGTTTGAATAGGTAAATTCGTATAGCCATAAGGTGAGTTGGGATTGGGACTGGCAGGCGACGCGAAGTGCATCACTGCATCCACTTTTCCGGGCACAAATATGAAATTTGCAACATCATGCCGGATGAAGAGAAAGTTCGGGTGGCCTGCCAGGTGGGCGAGGTTATCCGGACTGCCAGTGATGAAGTTGTCCATGCCAACGACCGAATGACCTTCTTTGAGTAGGCGGTCGCAAAGGTGTGAACCTAAAAATCCTGCTGCGCCAGTGATTAAAACACGCATATAAACGATACCATCCTTTTAAACGAGATTACTTCCAGTCCAACCGGCTGACCAACCCATCACCGGTGACCTGTCGGGTTTTTGCAGTTTCAGAATCAATCAACCAGATATTGCCTTGGTAGGTGAACGCAATGTAGCGTGGCTGGTTTTCCTGGCGGGAAGGGGACCAGACCACGGTTTGCGGATCCAAACCCGAGGAGCCCTCAGGCGGAAACAATTTTAGCCGGTTGGAGCCATCCTGGTCCATCGTAAGCAGCCGGTAGCGACTGGAGCCGCTTTGCTCCGGGAAAATCGCTTCCAGGTACGCCAGCCGAGAGGAGCTGTCAGCGCTGACCGGAGAAAAGCTGGGGTGGGCAAACATACCAACCTGTTGAGCCAGTGGAATTTGTTGGCCTGTAGGAAGGTTAATCGAGATCAGATTGAATAGCGGTGAAGTTTCGGAATTACTCAATCCAGAAACCAGTTCGTGGGTAACGGCATAAAGCTGCTGGCTATCCGCTGACCAGGAAATTCCGGGTACCCAGGCCCAATCGGAGCGGGTCTGGTAAGGAAGGATTTCGATCAGTGGAAAAAATGTGCCTTCCGCAAAATTCACCAGGCCGACTGAATCAGAGCGGGCGTATGCCAATTGCATGGCGTCAGGCGACCAGGAAAAGGTGGTGCCCCACCAACCGTAGATGCCGCCGGTATTTGGCTCAATGATGGTTTCATCGCTCAAAACCACTCCGTCGGAGCCAATCACCAACTGTCGCAAATCATTATTCGCCTGCCAACCCGGAGCAGCTTCGCGTGGTTCAACCGTGGAAACCAATACCGTCTGAACCGCGTATGGCACCCAATCGGCGTAATGAATGACGTTGTGTATGTTCAGGTCGAACAATGCAGGTGTTTCGCCATCCAGGGATGCCGCCCACAGCGCATTGATATCCGTGCTGGTTTCATCCAGAATAGCGCGGGTAAAAAGTAGCCAGGATCGATCCGGGGAGAGCCTGAACACGCGACCGTCCAGATCGCCCGTTGTGACCACTGCCCGACGATTGCCGGTATTGCTTTCGATCATCCAGGCGCTACCTCCGTTGAGGTAAACCAGCCGGCCGGGGATTGGCAGCGGCGAAAATGGCGTCTGGACGCCGATCATGATGATCTCGTCCGTGGGCGCGGTGTGCAATTCAACCTTGAAAACCGTTTTGGCCACCTCAACGCCATTTTCGAGCAGCCGGCGGTAGGTAATTTGCTGAAGCCCATTTTCGCCGGGCTGAATCAGCAGGCTTTGGCCTTCGGGCAAGGTCTCGTTGCGCACGGTTTGATGTTCAAACGGAATTACGATTTCTTCTACTTCGAATTCTTCCGACACCCGAAAAATCGTGATTTCTTCCGGGGCGGTGATCAGGGTAAAAGTCGGCGGCTGGGTACGGTCCAATTCTGAAAGCGTCAACCCGGCCTGTTTAATGGCGCTCTGCACGCTCGTGCCGGAAGGGATATCCAGTTTCAATGTATTTGCTTGATCCGTGATTTCGACAAGGATCAAGTCAGGCGTGGCGATGGGTTGTGACGCGCAGCCAGCAGCCAGCAGAACGATAATAACAATGAAAACCCATAGCTGCCAGGGCTGAAACCAACGGGCCCGGTTAGGATTATGTGCTGCCTGCATAATGGTTGAAGGGAATTCCAATGAATCGAGTATAATCAGCCGAGAAAAATTAACAAGCTAATTATAGCATGACAGACTCCGAACCCTACCGCCAATCCCTTTCACTGGACGCCCGCATCGAGGCGATCTTATTCGTCGCACCTGCTCCCGTTTCCATCCAACAACTGACGGAAGCCCTGGCCACCCCTCCGGGTGAAATCGAGGAAGCCCTTCGTCAGTTGGACCGAGCCTTTCAGAACGCACGCGGTATTCGGCTGCAGCGCCATGAAGGCCGCTATCAACTGACTACTGCGCCGGAACTGGCAGAGGAAGTGGAAAAATTTCTTGGCTTGGAAGCCACAGCCCGCTTGAGCCGAGCGGCATTGGAAACCCTGGCAATTATCGCCTACCGCCAGCCGATTACCCGGCCGGGGGTCGACGCCATCCGCGGGGTGAACAGCGACGGGGTGATCAAAAGCCTGCTATCGAAAGGGTTAATCCAGGAGAATGGACGCACGGAAGGTCCTGGCCGCCCGATCCTCTATGGTTCGACGCAGGATTTTCTGTCACATTTTGGGATTAACTCACTGGATGATCTACCGCCCTTCGAGCTTCTTGAGCAGGAAGGCGTCAGCCAGGATGAAGAGCAGCGCCTCTTAAAGGATTAATAATGACCGAAGAACGAATTCAAAAAATCCTGGCGAGGGCTGGGTTTGGATCACGCCGGGCGAGCGAAGTGCTCATCGCCGATGGAAGGGTGCGCGTCAACGGGGTGCTGGTGGAGCTGGGAGCCAAGGCTGACGCTGAAAGAGACAAGATAACCGTCGATGGGCAGCCGATCCCAACTAGCGCGCCGGCAGGCATTTATATTGCATTGAACAAACCGCGTTTCGTCCTTTCGGATAACGTTTTGGACGACCCGCGTAAAACCGTGTTTGATCTGGTGCCGGTTTCAGGCCAGCTATTCATTGTGGGGCGACTGGATTTCGAAAGCGAAGGGCTGGTTCTGCTGACCAATGACGGCGAACTGGCAAACCGGCTGACCCATCCGCGCTTCGGCCATGAAAAGGAATACCGGGTGCTGGTGGCCAAGCGCCCGGATGAAGAACAGTTGGAAGTCTGGCGGCGCGGCGTGGTGTTGGAAGACGGTCACCGAACATCGCCGGCCGATGTGCGCATCGAATCCACTTCGGGCAAAGGCGCCTGGCTGCGAATCATCATGCACGAAGGGCGCAAACGCCAGATTCGCGAAATTTGCACCCAAATCGGACTACCGGTTGTCCGCATCCTGCGCGTTCGCATCGGAAGCCTGCAGCTGGGCGGATTGAAACCCGGCGAATGGCGGGATTTAATGCCTTTGGAAGTGCGAGCGCTGAAAGCTGCAGCGCCTGGACCGGAAAAGAATAGACCCGTCAAACCGCGCCCGGTTGCTGGCTCGGTTAGGAAGTATTCTCCAAAGCCGCGAATTGCATCGGAAGCCGATAAAAAATATTCCCCAAGATCGCGACCTTCGGCCGGAACAAACAAAAAATATACTCCGAAACCAAAACCGGCGGCAGGAACGGATAAGGAAAAAACAAAACCGGGCCCTGGTGCTAGATCTGATAGAAAATATCCCGCCAAACCACAGCCGACTAACCGAAATAGAAAATAAACGAAAAAGCGGGTGAGTAGGACAATGAAGTCTTATTCACCCGCTGCTATAAATCGTTAAGATCGATTTGTCGGCTTACTCGAATGTATCTGCGCTTGGCAGGGCTTTTTGCAGGCCTTTTATGACTTCGAACTCTTCCGGCGAACCTTTGGTCTGCTTACGAATGAAATCCTTGAGTTTATCGACCACGACTGCCGGGATCGGGAAATCCGATGCCTCCAGTTCGGCTTTGGGATTGGTGAAAATCAAGACGGCGCGCGGTTCAGGCAGGTCAATCCCGCTGACATTCTTCTGGAAGGACTTTTTCAAATCAGTCAACGCGTACTGTGCATCCAACTCGGGGCGGCCAATGCTATCCTGCCCAAATAATTTCATGTAAAAATTGCCGCCCTTTTGACGGAAACGACCTTTGCCCTCGTCGTAGTTGATTTTACCGCCAGCTGTGGCTGGCACCAGCGCCCAGATGCCGGTCGGACCGGTAAGCAGATGAGGAATGCCGGCTGTGTAGTGGTAGAGGACATATTTGTCTTCCAGGCCCTTTAGACTGGCTGAGATGAGTTCATCCGGGCGCGGAGAGCGACCCCAGCGGTTGCCATAGAAGACGCCAACCTGCGTCAAAAGGAAGCCGATCAACAGGGCGCCGAAGGTGATGGTGATTTGCTCGGGTTGAGCAAAGGAAAAATACAGGCCAATACCCAGTACTGCCAGGGCTGCCATGGTGGTGATCTGGCCGATTTTCTTGTTACGCTTGATTAATTTTTCATTACTTACGATTTTCATAATCAGTCCTTATTCTGCGGGGGTGAGAGTTTCTAAGAGTGCTAAGCGATCCTGGATAGCTTGGCGCAGGCTCTCCAGCAAGTTGGCTTGAACGGCCTGGCGAGCTACCCGAATAGCGCTGACCAAAGCGCGGCTGTCCGAACGGCCGTGACCGACAAAAACCAATCCATCAATGCCTAACAAGGGAGCGGCGCCTGTTTCAGCCGGATCGAGGATCTTTTTAATATTCTTGAATGCCGGTTTGGCCAGCAAAGCGCCCAACCTGGTTGGGAATGACGACATCAATTCGGTTCGTAATTCATCGATCAACAGCTTGGCAACCGCTTCGGATGATTTGAGCAAAATATTGCCGGTAAAGCCGTCCGTTACCACAACATCTGCTTCGCCGCCGAAGAGTTCCTTACCTTCAACATTCCCAATAAAATTGAGTCCGGACTTTTCCAGCAGCGGATACGTGTCGTGGGTCAGCGTGTTACCCTTGCCGGCTTCTTCGCCATTCGACAGCAGACCGACGCGCGGAGAGGGCTTATTGAGCACCCGCTCAACGTAAACCGAACCCATGACCGCAAACTGCAGCAGAAATTCAGGCCGGCATTCCGAGTTGGCGCCAATATCGACCACGGCGCAGCGCCCGCCTTTGACCGGAAACAGCGCGGTGAGTCCCGGGCGAGCAACACCCTGGATGCGACCTAGCGTGCGCAGGCCGTTGAACATGGCCGCTCCCGTATTCCCGGCGGTGACAAAGGCCTGTCCGCGACCGGATTTGATCAATCCCAGCCCGACCGCCATGCTATTGCGCGGTTTGCGGCGGGCGGCTTCGACCGGCTTTTCGCCCATTTCCACCAGATCGGGTGCGTCTTCTATGACGACCGGAAAATTCTTTGGGTTGAGGGTTTTCAGCTTGGGCTCGATCAATTCCCGGTTTCCAACCAGAATGATTTCTTCACCGAATATCTCGGCTGCGGTCACTGCGGCCTGGATCTCGGGTCCGGGATATTTATCGCTGCCCATCGCGTCGAGGATGATGGTCATGGCTGCTCCTTATGCGTGTATCCATTGATGGGAATGAGGGGAATTTTAGAATATTTTCTTGACATCTACCCATAGCCGATTATAATTGCGAAGCTTTTGCGCTGGTGCTGGAATTGGCAGACAGGCATGGTTGAGGGCCATGTGCCGCAAGGCGTGGGGGTTCAAGTCCCCCCCAGCGCACAGAAAAGCCGCCAGGATAGGCGGCTTTTTGCATTAACTATTGCGGCGGGTGATATAAAGGGTCAATTGTTCAAGGTGGTGCCGTTCCGGGCATTCCGGCAGTTGTTGCAGTTTTTCCAGCGCCTGATCGACAAAGCGGTTGGCTTCTGCCATGGCCAGGTCGATCGCTTCGCTGGTGCGGATCTTCTCCACAAGGCGGGAAACCTGTTCGTCGTAGTGCAGGCAGTCTCCAGCCAGGATTTCCTGGGCATCCTCGTCGTCCGGGTGGTTTTCCAGGAAGAAGAGGGTGGGGAGGGTGATCAGACCCTGGCGTAAATCGCTGCCTACCGGTTTTCCAAGCTGCGACTGGTCACTGGTGAAGTCAAACACATCGTCGATAATCTGGAACGCCATGCCAATGTCATAGCCGTACTGGCGAACGAGGGTGGTCGTTTCTGCGCTGACCGGGCTGATCAAAGCTGCGCAGCAGGTACAGGTCTCGAACAGCGAGGCCGTTTTGGCGTAAATACGCTGATAATATTCATCGCGGTTGGCACGGCAGCGGCTGGTGAAAAGCTGGGTGATTTCGCCATTCACGATAACGCCCAGTGTGGTGGCAAACAGGCTGATGGCTGGCACGGATTCGGTGTCAGCGGCAAGTTTGGCAGCGCGGGCAAACAAAAAGTCACCCGTGAGGACAGTGGCTCCCGGCGACCAGCGAGAATTCAGGGTAGGAATACCGCGGCGCAGCAGCGATCCATCGATCAAATCGTCATGCACCAGGGTGGCGGTATGCAGCAGTTCGATGGCAGCGGCCAGCGTCACCAGGCGGTCTTCATCCGCGCCTAACATGCGGCCGGTCAGGATGGTCAAGGTGGGGCGAATGCGTTTTCCCCCGGACGAAATTAAATGATCCAGGGCAGCTTTCAGGTCTGGATTATGACCCTCTGCCTGAGACCGCATCAAGTGTTCGACGCGGTGAATTTGATCTTGAACCGGGACAAAGAACGAGGCTGTAGTGCTCAATCAAAGGCTCCAATTGAATAAATTACTTGCATTCCGGCTTGTAACTTCGATGACCTGCTCGATTTCCATCTGTCTGTGGTTTGACAGAGCCTGCGCTACCAGCGCAACGAAGGCTGGTTCATTGCGGGTGCCGCGGTGAGGATGGGGGGTCAGGTAAGGGGCGTCAGTTTCGATCAAAAGGTTCTCTAGGGGATGTTCACGAGCCAGTAGATGTTTGTCAGCGGCGTTCTTATAGGTCAGCGGTCCGGCTATACTGATAAAAAATCCTGCGCGGCGGGCTTGTTCTGCCTGGATTAATTCTCCTTCGTAAGAATGGAGCACGCCTGCCCGGCCAGTGAGCGGAGAATTTGCCTTGTGCAGTTCTTCAGACCATTTGTTCAGCAAGGGCAGCAAGTCGGCCAGAGCTTCGCGACTGTGCAGGATAGCCGGCTTTTCGACCTGCGCCGCCAGGGCCAGTTGCGCCAGCAGAATCTCCCGTTGCAGCTTCGGATCGGTGTCTTTCCAATGGTTATCCAGGCCAACTTCACCGATCGCCACCACCTTGGGGTGAGCAGCCAGGTCTTCCAGCGCTTTCATAGCTCCAGGCTGCCAGTCGCCGCCGACATTGGGGTGAATACCTACTGCGGCGAAAACTTCCGGGTAACGATCTGCCAGTTCCACAGCTTTAAGGCTGGTCTCCAGGTCGATGCCAGGCACCAGGATGCGGGTGATTCCGGTCTCCCGGGCGCGATCCAACACCTCTTCCAGGTCATTATTGAATTGATTAAGGTTCAGATGGCAGTGCGTATCAGTAAGAAACACCGGTTAATTCAACCCTGCGATGGCTAATCCGTCCTGCAGTATGGCGGCAACCCGATCCGCGTGGGTGGTTTCGCAGTATACCCGCATGATGGGCTCGGTGCCAGAGAAACGGATCAACAACCAACCGCCGTCCTCCAGTAAGAATTTATACCCATCCAGCGTATTTAAACCGGTTACCTTTAATCCGCCGATGGTAGCAGGGTTCGCTGTGAGGATCCGTTGAATTTTGGCCTGCGGATCGCCATTGAAACGGGTGTCGATGCGGTCGTAATAATGCGGGCCAACGATGGAAAAAAGCTGGGCGAGCAGTTGAGAAGGTGATTTCTTCAACCTGACCATCATGTCCAGAAAGTACAAGCCGGCAAGAATACCATCTCGTTCTGGAACATTACCGCGGAAGGCATAACCGCCTGATTCCTCGCCGCCGATCAGGGCGTTGGTCTCTGAGAACTTGGGCGCAACGTATTTGAAACCCACCCCGGTCTCATAAACGGGCACATTGTAAATTTTGCCCAACTTTTCGAGCATGGAGGTGGTGGAGAGGGTTTTGACAATTGCCCCGCGTTCACCGCGGACCTCAAGCAGGTAGTAAGCCAGCAGCCCATACGCCTGCAACTGGTTGATGAAAACCCCATGCTCGTCCCCGATTCCCACCCGGTCAGCGTCGCCATCGGTGATCAAGAGCACATCTGCGCCGTTCTTGACGGTTTCTGCCAAGCCAACATCGATATTTGGTGGAATGGGTTCCGGGCGCTTCATTTCGGGAAAACTCGGGTTGCGCTGGTTGTGGATTTCGATGACCTGAGTCTTTCCACCTGCCAGCAGGCGCGGAAACCAACCCGCGCCGTTGCCCCACATGGTGTCTACCATAACTTTTAGACCGGCATCCTTGATGGGCTGCAGGTCGATCAAATCCTTCAGGTGCTCGATGTAGGCAGGGGCAGGATCGAAATATACCAGGCGTTTCTCGGCTTCTGCCTGTGCAGCGGGCATGACCTTCACGCTTTCACTCGAGTCGGGGATCAGGTCTTCGATTTTCTTCAAACCCTGCGGGTCGATCGCGCCGCCGGAAGAATCCCGGACTTTAAAACCGTTGTCAGTCGGCGGGTTATGTGAGGCGGTAATATTGACCGCTCCAGCGGCTTTCAGGTTGACGGTCGAATAAGAGATGACCGGGGTCGGCGTGGCCCCATTGGTAAGGTAGACATTCAGGCCGTTCGCGCATAGAACTTCTGCGACCGCCAGCGCAAAATTTTCGGACATAAACCGCTTGTCGTGGCCAACCACAATCCAGGAGTTGCTTTTTCCGGTGGAGACCATGTAAGCAGCGAAGCCCTGAGCGCAGCGCCGGACATTTTCAAAGGTGTAATCTTCGGCGACATACCCCCGCCATCCGTCCGTCCCGAATTTTATCTTTTGCAGCATGAGTGCTCCTCAAAACTACCTGTGAGAATCAGTACAATATGGCCTATTATAACAGGGGTTGGGTGGAGGCGAAAGTTTTTTCTATATAA
>MGMG01000044.1 GCA_001796355.1 Chloroflexi bacterium GWB2_54_36
GCTTCTTTCCACCAGTTGTCATATAATCTTCCGCCACGGGAGGCTGAATTCGAAGGGGCTGCTTCTCCGGACCCGATTGGGTTTGCGCCCGGAATAGGCAGATTATCAGGATTGGGCACGCCCTTTTCGTTGACATCGACCTTTTCCGTCAGCAGTTCCCACTCACCCTCGCCGTCCACATTATGGCAGGTGAAACAACTGCCGCCGTAATGCAGCTTGAAGTATTGAGAGGCCATATGAGCGGGATGGACGATGTCGCGCAGCGATAAAGGCGCGATAACCCCCATGCCGGCGCGGTCGCCTGAACCGGCCGCATGGCATTGCAGGCAGACGGTCACCCTGACATCATCTTTAGGGCCGATGGGGGTTCCATCCAATGACACCTCGGGATGTTCGCTACCCCGGGCCTCCGCGCGTTCTGCAGCTTCGAACGGCAAAGTATATTTTCCGGTCTCGGCGTCGACCAGGGCATGGCAGGCCGGACAGCCGCGTCGAACCTCTTCGGTTGCGGGGAAAGAGATTCCGGCCAGCTTGGCTGCTGTTTCGAGCGCTTTGGTCTGGTCTTCAGTTAGAGCAGACCCGGCCGGACCCGCAGGGCCGGCAGGGCCAGCCGGACCTTGCGGTCCAACCGGCCCGGCGCAAGCAGCTAACGCCAGACCTCCCAAAATAATCATCCCAATCAATAAGATAAGCTTTTTAGACATTTCACATCCTCCTTGAAGTTCGGGTAGATTGGATTAGGTTGGTTTACGCTTTGAAGGTTAACCGAGAACGAATTGGAGCAAATCCCCGGCTTCTACTACCGTCTGGTGTTCGCGCTGGAAAAGGTTGATTTTGTTATCTTCAAGGCTTAGTCCTATCAGGCGAACATCCCAGGTCTCAGCTTGCAGGATATCCATCAGATCTGCCGGGAAACCGGCAGCCGTCCTTTCGAATAGAATGGTGTCTGGCTGAAGTTTTAGGATTTCTTCATGCACTGCTGACATGTCCTGGGCTGCCCCCACCCAAACCACATCCGGATGTTTCAAGAGCAAACGCGCAGATTCGTAAAAGAGGGGGTTTTTCCAGATCACGAACACGCGCCGCACGGTCATTAATTTGCTCTCTTTCCTGAGTATCCTTAAAATAATATTAATAAAATTAATTTTTGTTTGGTATCGTTTAAACTGCTAAACCCCTCAGAAAAAAACGCCAATTTTGTTGGCGTTTTTTTCTGAGTTACTAGCAATTTAGGTCGGTCTATTCAGGAGTGAATTATTTATCCGGGATAAGCCCGCGTTGACGCGCATATTGAATCAATTCGCGCCGGTTGTTCAAGCCAAGTTTGGTCATTAAATTGCTGCGGTGTGTGTGCACGGTGCTTGGGCTGATGACTAATTTTTCAGCAATTTCTTTTGTACTGGATCCTTCACTAATCAAACGCAGGATTTCTTTCTCGCGCGGGCTCAATGAGGTCCCTGAACCTTCTCCCCATTGGATCGAATTGAGATAGTCTTTGACCAGCATTTGTGCCATCGTCGGATAAAGAAAGACTTCGCCGCGACCGACTACTCGAACCGCATGGATCAAATCACTGGTCTCTGCTCCTTTTAGGATGTAGCCCGACGCGCCCGCTTTTAGCATTTCAAAAAAATATTCATCGGAGCGGTGCATCGTGAGTACGAGCACTTTAATCTCTGGCCAACGGGCTTTAATTTGACGCGTTGCCTCCAAACCATCCATCCCTGGCATGGCAATATCCATCAACACGACATCGGGATGATAGGTTTCCGCCAACTTTAGCGCTTCACTACCATCCAATGCCTCGCCAACAACATCGATATCCGCTTCGGCTTTCAACAGCAGCCGCAAACCAGTGCGGACGATGGTATGGTCATCTGCAATAAGTACGCGTATAAGATTATTCATTATCGACCTGGGGCAGGGGAATTCGCACCTGTAAGCGAGTTCCCTCTCCGATTCGAGAGGTGATTTGCATTGTTCCTCCACATTGTCCTACTCGTTCCTGGATGCCGAGCAAACCCAACCCGCGAGGGTTGTCCGCTTCACGACTAATTGTTCCCGGGTTGAAACCATGGCCATTGTCGAAAATTTCCCCAGTGAAAATACCGGCGTGCTCTGCAAGATTGATCGTTACATGGTTTGCGCCGGAATGCCTTACGATATTGCTCAAGGCCTCCTGGAAAATGCGATAGAGCGCCGTCTCGATTGAGGATGGAAGCCGTTTTTTTAAATCGGATGAGTCCAAAGTGAATGTAAATTGGCTTTCGGGGAGTACTTTTTTAGCGAGTGATCGCAACGCAGCTACAAGACCCAGATCATCCAGAATCGATGGGCGCAACGCCAGGATAAGCTCGTACATCTGCTGCG
The DNA here is from genome assembly GCA_001796355.1 of Chloroflexi bacterium GWB2_54_36. Taxonomy (GTDB): domain Bacteria; phylum Chloroflexota; class Anaerolineae; order Anaerolineales; family Anaerolineaceae; genus Bellilinea. Next base: position 2,371 of record MGMG01000044.1, read on the forward strand.
TTGTCTTATCGATCAAGCCACGGGTAAGGGATAATTGTTCGAGCGCTCGTTCCGGGTCGGTTTGGATGTATTGCTCCATCACTTCTGAATGCAGCGCTAACCCGGACAGGGACTGGCCCAGGTCATCATGCAGTTCCCGCGCCACCCGTTTGCGTTCATCTTCCTGGGCCGTGATCAATCGTTTGAGCAATTCCTGCTGGCGAGTTGTCTGGTGCTGGAGATCCTGCGAGAGTGCCTGGTTTTCAGACTCTTCAGCCTGAATTTGTTGGGCCATTTTATTAAATACCGCCTTCAGTTGACCAATCTCATCCTGACTGCCGGGCTCCAGGTGCAGGCCCCGGTTGCCGCTTCCAAATCCGGCCAGCGCCGCGGCAACTTTTTCCAGGGGAGTGACCACCAGATGTCCCATTGCCAGGTTAACAACGATGAGGGTGACCAGTATCAAACCCAATGCCCAGAACAAGTTTTCACGCAGATCAGAAGCCAGCGCAGTCTCGAATGGCGCGGTATAGATGTCGGTGAGCAGCAGCCCAATTAACCGTTGTTGTGGATCATGGCACGCCGAACATTCTGGGTTATTCTCGATCGGCTGCATGCTGCGGAACACGCGCTGCCCGTCCTCTGCCGAAACCATGATACCTTTTGGCCTTTCCAGAGGGGGCAAGTCATGGCACGGCCGGCAGGTCGGATTGGTGTTGTCCAATCGCGCCCCAATCCCAGCGCCGTTGGAGGCGAAGATCACTTTTCCAGCAGTGTTAATAATGTAAACAACCCGGAAATTTTGATTCTTTCCAACTACATCCAGTATTCTTTGCACATCTACGAAGTTGGATTCCAACATCGAATGCTGCAAAGTGTCCTCGATCAACTGGCCATTATAGGAAGCCATGACGGAGAGGTTGCTTAAAAGGTCAGACCGGTAGCGCGTATATTCGATGATGGTAAAGGTACTCAGAACCAAAACCAGCGGTATGGCAATCCCAAAAGTGACTTTAGCGCGCAAACTACGATCAAAGGGATTGGAGAATAATTGATTGAGAAATTGCTTTATCAAATCCCCATACCTGTAACCTGGCCTATATCTCTGGATGTCTTTGAATTTTGGGGAATGTGGGTTGCTGCTGAAATACCGGACCGCAGGCTCGCTGCCCTGAACCGGGTTGGTCATACACATTTACGCTTATGCAGCCAATCTTGCTTTATCGTTGCCTGATCAGCCACCGTCCGGGATTAGCATCCCATGTTCGGATATGTCATGCTGCCCACACTCACAGAGCACCCTTCGGGTGGGGCATGCTGTGCGTGAACGGAGTGAAGCATCTTGCCTGTTGTGCCAGAGATCCTTCGCGTTGCAAAAAACGCGCCGCTCAAGGATGACATTTTGGCGCTTTTCACTATCCAGAGCTCGCGTTAATCAGGTTCGTACCGGCGAAAGTGGAAACAGGTGGATTGTGTGTACCACTAAAATTGTATCATTATTTCTTTTATGTTTATGATCCTATTCGTTGTCAATAACACGCAGCCGTTGGCGGCCAACGAAAATATACTGATTTGCCTGCGATTTACAGTCCGGCAAACCGCATTCATGACTGGTATATAAATTGCAATTCTGACACGAGGGTATAATGGAGGAAATCCATCTCCTCCGGTTGACGCGAACCCGGCGGTCAACTGCGCCCAATCATCGACCAAAGGTATTCCGCTGTGCTCGACCTCTCCATCTATAAATACAACCTGATTGCAGGAAACGAAGATCCGGACATGCCGGGTTTATTTATCGGCGTGCCTCCTCGGCGGGCAGCCCGGGGCAGAGAACAAGACCGCCTGGTGCTTAATCTTTCCTTTGAGAATAATGCAATACTTCCGCCCGAACTCCAGCGTGAGTTCCTGGAAAAACTGAACGTACTGTTTTATAACACCCCGGGGACTGTGACTTTTGCCTTGAAGGCTATCGTCAGCCAGTTGAATGACCGCTTGCTCGCGCGTAATTTGCGCGCCCGTGAGGGTTCTACAGCGATTGGGATTTTTCAGGCCCTGGTCTTACACGGCGAGACGGTCATCATTGCACAATCCGGTCCGGCACATGCATACATCCTTGGGCAGAATTCGGTCGAACATTATTACGAGGTTGACGATACTGGACCGGGTCTAGGCGCCAGCCGTGTGGCTGCGGTGCGCTTTTACCGCGCAGATTTGCACCCGGGTGACCGGATACTGTTATGCGCCTATCCGCCAGCCCATTGGTCCGCCTCCATCCTGGAGGGCAGTGCACGAGTTGGGGTGGGCGATTTACGCAACCTGCTCACCAGCCGGGCGTCGAACGAGTTGCGCTTTCTTTTGCTGCAGGCAGCCAAGGGTAAAGGCGAGTTGCCCGTTTTGAGCCTGCATACCGTTGAAACACCCGTAAGCAGACCCCTTGCAAGCGAAGCAACCGGTTCAACGGCTGCACCAGTGGTTGGAACCCCTAATTCATCCCAGACTCAAACTTCCGCTGGCGTATTCCTTTCCGGGGAGCCGCTGGCGTCAGATGAATCTCAGGTTTCCACCACTATCGCCGATAGCGGCGATAAGGTAGTGGGGCTTTTCGCCGGTTTGCTTGCCTCGCGCAAGAAGCCGGATTCACTGCCAGAACCAGAGATCCCCATACCGGCTGCGAACGCAGCCCCCCAAAATCCAACGCCAGAGCAAGAGGATGTAGCCGACTTTGAAACTTTCACTGCCGGTGCAGGCAGCCAGCCAGTTGAGCCAACGGTCGAGCCCTGGTCGCCGGACCGCGGTGAGCCCGATTTTTCGCTGCACCCAAAAGCGGCGGATGCTGGCCCCCAAACCACGGCAGCAGCCAACCGCAAGCCTGCCAGACGAGCATTGCCCACCCGCACCGCTCTGGCCAGAGGCTTGCACGGCTGGCGCGCCTTCAAACAAAAGGTCGGGGCGCTATTTTCGGTAATACTCGCCCGGATTGTCCCAGGTCAGGCCGATAAACTTCCCAGTATCTCTCAGAGTGTCCTGATATTTATCGCTGTTGCTGTCCCGTTGATCATCGTCGCTGTGGCTACCACGGTTTACATCCAAAACGGCCGCGGGGAGCAGCATGAGGTCTTTATGGCGCAGGCGGGCGAGGCGGTTGCCCAAGCTCAGACGCAGACTGATCCGGTGCTGCAACGGGTCAACTATGAGGCAGCGCTCGATTGGGTCAAAAAAGCTGAGGAATACGGAATTACAGACGAGTCGAAGTTGCTTAAATCCCAGATTGCCAGTGCGATCGATGCCATGGACGGGATTTCCCGCTTTGATCTTCATCCGGCGCTTTCCAGCGATTTCGACCGCAGTGTGCGCATCACCCAAATCTGGAGTTCGCAGACCGAGGATATTTACCTGCTCGATGGCGCCAACGGTCGCGTGCTGCGCATGGTCTATACCCGGCCAGGCTACGAACTCGATCCACAATTTACCTGCGGCCCCGGCATGGTTGGTAGCTTGATTGTCGGCCCGCTGGTGGATTTTGTTCTGGCGCCGTCTGGCAACCCCTTCGATGCCGTGGCAATGGGTGTGGACGCTTCGGGCAACCTGCTGTACTGCTCGCTCAACACCGGAAAGACCACGGCTACCACGCTGCCGCCCCCTGACGCAGGTTGGGGAAAAATACAGGCGGTTGCTTACCAATCCAATGTTCTGAGCATTCTGGACACCGGCGGGAATGCCGTCTGGCGCTTTGAGGGTTTTGGGCTGGACTTCAGCAACAAACCGCGCTTGTTTTTCGACAATATCGTCCCCAACCTGTCAGGCGCAGTGGACCTGGCAGTTTATTTGGATGACTTGTTCGTGCTCAATCAGGACGGTCACATGATTCTGTGCACTTACAGCAATGTCGAGTTGACCCCCACCCGCTGTACGGATCCGTATCCCTACCGGGTCGGCACCGCTGGGCAGGCACCGCAAGAAATGGCCTCGTTAGACGCGCAATTTACCCAGATTCAGACCACCCAACCGCCGGAACCGTCCCTGTATTTCCTGGACACGTCTGGGCGGGCGGTTTTCCAGTTCAGCATGTCGTTGAACTTTGTACGCCGGCTGCAGCCAATTACCAATGGCGATAATCCCCTGCCAGATTCAGCCCCTACTGCGCTGACGGTTACGGCCGGCCGCAACCTCATCATAGCCTACGATAACCGGGTGTTCATCGCCGCCATGCCGGCGCC
>MGMG01000045.1 GCA_001796355.1 Chloroflexi bacterium GWB2_54_36
CGCTTTCTATTAACGTTTCGCGGGTGAATTATACCAGAACAGGCAGGAAGTCGGGTGTGTTGCTCCTGGGTTAACGAGCTGGCTAACCAACCATCACTAAAGGAGCGATGCGCCTGCTCTTCCGAGATTAAAGTCAGGTGCAAGGCACTAATAAAGTGCCTCGCACCCAACTTCTCATCGGGTGCGTTGCTCCTCGGTTAACAGGTTAGCCAATCCGCCACGATTATAAGGAGCGATGCACCTGCACTTTGAAGCAATTGTTCCAAGATCAGGTGCAACGCACCAAAACCAGGTGCAATGCACCGAGATCAAAAGCATAAGGCTCATCTTTACCTCCCGTTCACAAATCGTTAACTTACCCTTCGCGAGGGGTTAATCCCGGCGAAGTACGATAAGCACATGAAAAAAACTATCACAGGAGAAGAATTTAAAATGCGCCGTGTATTTACAGCCGTATTGTTCGTAGCCGTTCTTAGTGTCGTCATGGCAGCTTGCGCGCCTACCGCGACCCCAACCCCGGCAGATGCTCCCACTCAAGCTGTCCAGCAGCCTGCTCCCACCGAAGCCGTCCAGCAACCTGCGCCGACTGAGGTTGTTCAAGCTCCGGCCGATCCCTTCGACATCAACCCCGCTGACTTCGGCGGTGACATCACCATGGCGGGTTCCTCCACCGTGTTCCCGGTCAGTGAAAAAATCGTCGAGCTCTTCAAAGCCGACGGGTATGAAGGCATGGGCAATATCAAACTCGACTCGATTGGCTCTGGCGCTGGTTTTGAGCGCTTCTGCACTAGCGGCGAGACCGACATCTCCAATGCGTCCCGCGGCATCAAAGACTCTGAAATCGAAGCCTGCAAAGCCATCAATCGCACCCCGATCGAATTCCGCGTCGGCACCGATGCTCTGGCTATCGTCGTCAATCCGGAAAACACTTTCGCCGCCAATGTGACCCTGGAAGAGCTTGCCAAATTGTTCTCGAACGAAGCCCAGAAGTGGTCGGATGTCAATCCTGCCTGGCCGGCTGAAGATATTCACCGTTATGTTCCCGGCACCGACTCAGGCACATACGACTTCTTCATCGAGTTCGTCATGCAGAAAGTTTTCAGCAAAGAGACCGGCGAAGAAATCTTCCTGGGGGCTGCCAATCTGCAGGCCTCTGAAGATGACAATGTGCTGGTACAGGGTGTAGCTGGCGATCCGTATGCCATCGGTTTCTTCGGCTTTGCTTACTACAAAGAAAACGAAGATAAACTCGGCATCCTCTCCGTTGACGGCATAACGCCCGATTTCGACACCGCTGAAGCCGGTACATACCCGCTGGCTCGCCCGCTGTACATCTACTCGGACGCCGCCATCATGCAAGCTAAACCGCAGGTTTCTGCCTTCATCGGCTACTATCTGGCCAATGTCTCAGACATGATCGGTGAGGTCGGTTACTTCCCAGCCAGTCAGGAAGCCATCGACGCAGCCAAGCAAGCCTGGCTGGACGCACAACCCTAAGTTCGATATCCGGGCACCTTTGAAATCAGATGGCTGGCGGTCCCGCAATACCGCCAGCCTCTCCGCATGAAAAGACCCGGAGAAGGAAGCTTGGATGGAAAATACGGCACGTATAACCGAAAAACGAACAGCAACAGCCTGGAAGAAACCTGTTTCTTATAATTTGCAGAAAAAGACGCGGCCTACCGAAGCGATTATTCAGGCCTTTTTATTATTCTGTGGGGTCGTGTCCATTTTGACAACGCTTGGGATCGTTTTGGAGTTGGGCAAAGAGGCCTGGCTTTTCTTTGGCGATCCAGAGATCAGCGTGATTTCTTTCCTGACCGGAACCGAATGGCAGCCAAAAATTGGCAAGTTTGGCGTACTACCATTATTGAATTCCACCCTGATCACCAGCGTGATTGCGATCGTGGTGGCGTTACCGCTTGGCATTGCCACAGCAATGTTTTTGAGCGAGTACGCATCGCCGAAAATGCGCTCGATCTTAAAACCCATTCTCGAGGTTCTGGCAGGGGTTCCAACTGTGGTTTACGGCTATTTTGCGCTGACTTTTATGACTCCCCTGCTGCGCGGTATCTTTGGCAGTCAGAACGTGGATGTGTACAACATGGCTTCCGCCGGTCTGGTGATGGGCATCATGATTTTGCCTTTGATCAGCTCCATGAGCGAGGATGCCCTCAGCGCGGTGCCGCGTTCGTTGCGCGAAGCCGCCTATGGGCTGGGCGCCACCCGGCTGGAAACAGCATTACAGGTGGTGTTGCCCGCAGCGTTATCAGGGATTATTGCTGCATTTATCATCGGCGTGTCCCGTGCGGTTGGTGAAACCATGATCGTCGCCATCGCTGCCGGATCTGGCCCGAATTTCACCTTCAATCCGTTCAATGCGGCTGAAACCATGACTGGTTATATCGCCCGCATCAGCGGCGGCGACCTTTCCTACAATACGCCAGATTACAACAGTATTTTTGCCATTGGCCTGTTGCTTTTCCTGATCACATTTGGGCTGAATATTCTCAGCCGGGCAATTTCACGCCGCTTCCGTGAGGTTTATGAATGAACCCGATGAAACCAAAAACCTTCGGTAGCAATCAGGAAATGCAGGATGCTGAGAAAAACTTTCTTTACCGGCGCCATCAACGCGCCCGCTTGGCGCAATCAGTCTTTCAGCTAACCACCCTGCTGGCTGTGATTTTTCTGGCTACCCTGCTGGTCACGGTCGTCAATAAATCCATGGGTTATGTGGTGGTCGAGAACAAGGTTAATCCGGCCACCCTATCGGACCGCCCGCTTTCCGAACTGAATAACACCGAACTGGCTCAAATTTTGCGGGAGAACCTGCGTAAAAATCGGGTGCGTACGCTCGAACGAACTGGCTTCCTCGAAGACCAATCGCAAAGCACGTTGGTACAGTTGGTCGAAGCCGAAATCATCCAACCCGAAGTAGTTGAAAGCTACAATTTGTTCCCATCCCTGATCAATCGTAGCAAAATTAAAGCGGACGCAGCGGTGAGCTACCCTAATGCCAAGGTCGAGTTTCGCTACTGGTTGAATGGAGTTTTCCTGATCAACAGCATGGCCAGTCAGCCTGAACTGGCAGGGGTACGGTCAGCGCTGCTCGGATCATTACAACTCATCTTGATCACCATCTTGACCGCCTTCCCGATTGGCGTAGGCGCTGCCATTTACCTTGAGGAGTACGCTTCCCATAAGTCCAGGATCAACCGTCTGATTCAAACCAATATAGACAACCTGGCCGGAGTGCCGTCGATCGTTTACGGTATTCTCGGCCTGGCGTTATTCGTGCGGGCGCTCCAACCGTTCACCAGCGGTGCGCTCTTTGGTGTGGACGGGCAAAACGGTCGCACCATTTTATCCGCCGGTCTGACCATGGCGCTGCTGATCCTGCCTATTCTGATCATCAACGCCCAGGAGGCCATCCGATCCGTACCTGATTCCCTACGGCAAGCCAGTTATGGGCTGGGCGCCACGCGCTGGCAGACCATCTGGCATCACGTGCTTCCGGGAGCCATGCCCGGCATCTTGACCGGTACCATTCTGGCCATTTCCCGCGCCATCGGCGAAACCGCCCCATTAATTGTGGTCGGCGCTTCGACCTTCATCACCAGCGACCCAACTGGGCCCTTTTCCAGTTTCACTGCGCTGCCCATTCAAATCTATAACTGGACCACCCGCCCTCAGCCGGCCTTCCAGCACATCGCCGCGGCGGCCATTCTGGTGTTGTTAATTGCGCTGTTGTCTCTCAACGCTGTCGCCATTTTGCTGCGTAACCGCTTCGCCAAACGTGTATAATTCATGGAAGATATGAACCAACCCTCCAAATACGTCATTGAAACCCGCGGGTTGAACATTTTTTACGGTGATTTTCAAGCCGTCAAAGACATCAGCCTGCAATTCGAACGCAACCGCATCACTGCCATCATCGGCCCTTCGGGTTGCGGCAAAAGCACCGTTTTGCGGGCGTTCAACCGCATGAACGACTTCGTCCCGTCAGCGCATGCCACGGGCGAAGTGCTGTACCACGATCAGAACATTAACCATCCCTCCGTGGACGCCGTTCAACTGCGCCGCTTAATCGGCATGGTCTTTCAGAAACCGAATCCCTTCCCCAAGTCGATTTACGATAACATCGCCTGGGGCGCCAAAATGAACGGCTTCCGGGGCAACACAGACGACCTGGTCGAGGAAACCTTGCGCCAGGCAGCATTGTGGAATGAGGTTAAAGACAACCTGAAAAAAAGCGCCCTGGCGTTATCCGGCGGTCAACAACAGCGGCTGTGTATTGCGCGCGCTTTAGCCGTCCGTCCTGAAATCATCTTAATGGATGAACCTTGCTCGGCGTTGGACCCAATTGCCACGCTGAAAATCGAAGACCTGATGCGCGAGTTATCGCAAAACTACACCATCATCATCGTCACGCACAACATGCAGCAGGCAGCGCGCGCGTCGGATTACACCTCCTTCTTCACCATGGATACCGACCGGGCGGGCATCATGGTGGAATACAATGAAACCAGCCTGATTTTCACCAAACCAAAAGATCAGCGAACGGAAGATTACATTACTGGACGCTTTGGGTAAACCTGACCAGGAAGAGGAAAATCCTATGCCGCGCAACACTCTCAATCGTCAATTAAATATGGTTCAGGATGAAATCCTTATCCTGGGAAGCATGGTGGAACAGGCGACCCGGGCAGCCGTGGGGACGCTCAAATCTCGCGACTTGCGCGAAGCCAAATTGGTGTTCGAGCAAGACCAGATCATCAATGAAAAGCGTTTCGCCATTGAAAATGCCATCTTAATCTTGATGGCAACCCAGCAGCCCATGGCGCGCGACTTGCGTACCCTGGCAGCGCTGCTGGAGGTCAACACAGAACTGGAACGAATGGGGGATTATGCCAAAGGCATCGCCAAAGTGACTCTGCGCATGGGTGAGGCAGACGTCAACCTGCCGATGGTGGAAATCGACCAGATGTCCGAACTGGCAGTCGGGATGCTGCACCGCGCCCTGGGCGCTTTCATCGAAGAGAATGCGAACGTTGCGGTGGCCATCCCCAAAGAAGATGACCGCATCGACGAGCTGTTCAATACTGCCTACTCCAAAATTCTGCATGAAATGGTTGCCAATCCCAGCACGATTGACAATGTCAACCTGGCGCTGTGGGTCATCCACAACCTGGAACGGATGGCTGACCGTGTGTCGAACATTTGCGAACGCACGGTTTTCATCGCCACCGGCGAATTGTTCGAAATGGACGGGATGGACGAAGAAGATCTGAATGTCTAGGGAAGAAATGACCGGGCAGGAATGAAAATCAAAGCAAACCCGAACTTGCAGATTTACGGCGCTGTCACCATGATGACCCACCTGACAGCGTTGGTGCAGGAAATGGAAGGAGTTCGGCTGGCCAAGGACATCGAAGCAGTCCACCGCATGCGAGTGGCCTCGCGCCGGCTGCGCGCCACTTTGCCTCTCTTTGGACAGCAACTAGCCGGCAAGCGGCATCTGGTCTGGATCAAGGCCATGCGCGGCATTACCCGCGCGCTGGGCGCAGCGCGCGACAGCGACGTGCAGATCGAGCATGTCAGTAAATTCCTGGAGCCACTGCTTCCCTCGAACCGCAGCGGCGTACGGCGCTTACTGCTGCGCCTGCGCCAGCAGCGTCTGGCTTTGCAGCCGCAGGTGATGAAGGAACTCAATAAATTCGAAAAAAGCGGTGTGATCGCCGAAATCGCGCAAAAACTGGCGCCCTTTGATATTTACCGCGACCGGTTGGAAGTCAATGATACCGGACTGCTCAAACTGGCCGATCAGGCTATCCGTGCCCGCCTGGGTGAATTTTTAGGTTTCGATGCGATCGTGGACCAGCCTGAACGGGTTGAAGAATTGCACGCCATGCGCATCAGCGCCAAACGATTGCGCTACACCCTGGAAACCTTTGCGCCGTTATTCGAAGACGGCTTAAAGAATTACCTGAAGGCCATGCGCAGCGCTCAGGACATGTTAGGCGCCATTCACGATTGCGATGTCTGGGCAGTGTACATCCCGCAGTTTATGGATGAGGAACGCCTGCGCACCGCTGAATATTTTGGCAGCGTTCGAACGTTCAAACGACTGGCGCCTGGGCTTAGCCTGTACAAGGATGCCCGCCGTAGCGAACGCGACACGGTGTATGCCGCTTTCCGGGAAACCTGGGCAGGTTGGAAATCGGAAGGACTTTGGGAAAATCTGACTGCAATCCTTGAAGCGCGTTTGACTCCGGTAGTGGAGCCGCCGCCCCAGCCAGCTGAAAATGCTGCTAAAATCTCTGCCCCGGTTGAAGTTACGGAGCGCGACGAAACTAATTTGACGCCGGCTGTTGATTCCGATACAGGATAGGGCTGCCTAAATAGAAAGAGCTTGTTATTTATTCTCCCTATTTACGAGACAGAGTGAGATCCAGACCATAGACGTTGGATTTCGGGCTACCAATTTGATCATCGGGCATGAAGATTCGCACGCCCTCACTCGCAGAGTACCCCGCGGGCAATCCAACCTACTATTAACTATTAATCTTTCGTAATCGCGCTGTCAATTCGCGTTGGGCAGCGGTTCGAGCTGTTTTGCCAATACCAGCCCGGCAATTATCCACGGCAGCATGGCGAAAAGGCCAACCATGCCCGGCCCCTCCAGGTCAAAAATAAAATTGACCCACACTGTACTGATGCCGGTGATGGCATAGGCGTAGATTGCCCAGGATACAGGGATCGCGGTGGTATTGACCGGCTGTTTGATCAACCCGCCCGCCAGAATCAGGTAAATGGCCAGCGCGGTAAAAGTCGTCAGCCACCAACCCCAAAAGTTTTGCAGCGGCACGCCAAAGTAGGCGCCCTGCGCTTCCCAAACCCAATTTCCACCGCCTACCATCATGGGATCCATTGCCAGATCCCAGGCGGTCATGGTTACCCCAGCAGCAGCCGCGACCAATAAACGCCGCGAGGTGGGTGAACCGAAATCAGCCGGTATAACCAGGTCGGCCATCAAATAGGACGCATACATCATCATAAACCAGGCAATCGGGATGAGCAGCGGCACCAACCCAAGAAATTTTGGCCCCAGCATGTCGGTGTAGTGATAGGGACCGTACACTTTGCCGGTCGCCACGCCGTAGCTTTCGAACGCCAGACTGACCGCGCTGACGGTAATCGCCATGAGCAGAATGCGTTTCCAGCCAAAGCGCTGCGCGCCGTGTAAGATTGCAAAAGCAAACAATACCAGCGTATTGACCGGCGTCAGCCAATTCATGACGCGGTGAAAAAAAGTGGCATTGACCAGCGCAATGCCGCTGAGCAAACCGGCAGTGAATAAAAATCCCAGTGTAATTTTGCGGAGCGACATGCGGTTATACCCTTTCCAATCTATCTTTCCAGACCAATTCGACGCCGAAAACGTTACCAAAAGATATCGCAGCCTGCTGAACGACCTGCTCCATGGGCGGGGTCGGCATTAACAGATCAGCAATTGCAGCCATGCGTACGCCATCCAAGCCGCAGGCGACAATTCCCTCCCAGTATTCCATCTGTGGCGCAACATTGAGGGCAAACCCATGACGGGAAATCCCTTTGGCATCCACTTTAACGCCGATCGATGCGATTTTCCCGGGCTGGGATGAGACGCCGACAGCGGGGACCCACACGCCGGTCAACCCGCTGCGGCGTTCAGCCTGGATGTCAAATGCAGCCAGGGTTTGGATGAGAACTTCCTCCAACCGGCGGATGTAGCCGACAAAATCCGCTTGCGGCAAGCGTTCACCTTGCCAATTGGGCGCTGCCAGGCGCAGCAGGGGGTAACCCACCAGTTGTCCCGGTCCGTGGTAGGTGATGTCGCCGCCGCGATCCACCTCCACCAGCGCGACGCCGGCCTGAGCGCGTTTTTTCTCATCCCACACCAGGTGGTCCCGACCACCGCGCCGCCCGATGGTAAAGGTATGCGGGTGTTCCAGCAGCAGCAGGATTGGGGCTTGCTTCCCATCTGCTATTTCAGCCGCCAGCCGGTTCTGCAAGTCCCAGGCAGCCCGGTAATCAACCTGCCCCAGCCAAACGACTTCGACGGTCTCTCGTTGCGGATTCATATTCCCCATTTTAGCTGATTAAAGATATTCCTCGCCGTAGATAGATACTCACAGATGAGGTCAATCCACCTGAAATTCGGAGTTGGCTGGTGGGTCAACTCCTACAGTCGGCTTCGATAAGCTTAGCCAGCCTGTTACCCGCCCCCTGCCCCCAGGGCACTCTGCGATTGAGCCTGTCTAAGGGTGCGGATTGGTTTCGGCAAGGGCAGCCAACGGGATCTTTTTACAAACGGCGCAGCGGGGGCAATTCGGCGATATCCTGGAACAAGTCGTGCTCCACCTTTCCGTCCGGCGGCGGAACCGCCCGCATGTAGATTTCCTTCGAGGCAATCATTCGCCGTAGCCAACCAAAAATGCCGCCGGTTAAAGATCCGGCCGATTGGCTGGCGTGGCAGGCCGCAGCTTCGTCGCGGATATCCGCGACTTTTCGGTAATCGATCACCGCATCGGTCGGGAAGTCTACCTCGGCAATGGCAACCAGATCGATGTCCTTGTTTTTGCCGAACTTATGCGGATCGCGGCCCAATAAACGCATAATGCGCATCATCAGGCGCATAAATTTACGTGGGATAGTCTGATAATACAGTTTGGTCGGCCTAAACACCGGTAAATCCTGCAAATTGGCCACGGCTGGATCGCCCGCGAGGCTAAAGGCATGTACAGTTGCCTGGTGAATGGCAATGTGATCCGGATGGTGATAGCCGCCAATCGGATCGAAGGTGACTACCACTAGCGGTTTGAGTTGACGAATCTGCCGGGCAATCTCTTCAGCTACCTGTTCGCGCGGCCGGGCGACCAGCGCCCCTGCATGGTGATTGTCCGGTGAGCCGGGCATGCCGGAGTCGCGGTAATCCAGGAAAATGACCTGTCGCAGTCCGAGTTTGCCTGCTGCGCAGCGTAGTTCTGCTTCGCGCCGCTCGGCGATGGAATCATACCCCTGCAGCAGTGCCGGATCCATATCGCCGGCCTCGCCGCGTGTCGCGCAGATCAAACAGGTGTCCACGCCACGGCGCGCGTAATAGGCGATGGTTCCGCCCATGCCAAAAGTTTCATCATCCGGGTGCGCCAGAACCGCCAGCAGAACCGGTCGTTTCTTCTCCCGCGAGGAATTGTCCGCAGAAACTGACTGAATGGTCGCACCGCCTGGCTGTGTTGAAGCAGTCATGAGGAAGTCTCCGATTCCATGTCGCTTAGTATTGGTACATGTCCGGATCGAACTGTTCAGCCCAGGCGTTTATTCCGCCAAACAGGTTGTAAACGTGGCTGAAGCCGGCAGCTGAAAGCTGATGAACGCCGCGCGCCGAACGAACGCCGGTACGGCAAAAGAGGACGTACGTTTTTGCCGGGTCGAGTTCCTTGAACCGCTGGTTTAGACGTTCCAACGGGATGTTCACCGCACCCGGTAATTCGGAAATTTCTAATTCAACCGGGTCGCGCACATCCACAAGCTGCAGCGGCTGGCCGCGATTCATCCAATCCGCCAATGTTACCGGGTCCAGGTCGCGGCCTTCGCCCGCCAGGCCGTCGTTAACCACACGGGTCGGTACGCCGCAAAATTCCTCGTAATCGATCAGGTGGGTGATCTCCGGATTGGGACCGCAAACTTTGCAGTTCGGGTTCTTGCGCAAGTTGACGATTTGCTGGCTCATGGAAAGGGCATCATACAGCAGCAATTTACCGATCAACGGCTCGCCAATGCCGAGGATCAACTTGATCACCTCGGTCGCCTGGATGGTTCCGATGGTGCCTGGCAACACGCCAAAGACACCAGCGTCGCCGCAGGCTGGGACGCTTCCGGGCGGCGGCGGGGTCGGGAACAGACAGCGGTAACAGGGTCCAATCCGGGCATCGAACACGCTCACCTGGCCCTCGAACCTAAAAATGGAGGCATACACGAACGGTTTACCGGTAAAAACAGTCAGGTCATTGAGCAGATAGCGCGTGGGAAAATTATCGGTGCCGTCCACCAGAATATCGTAACCGGCAGCGATGCGTTCAGCGTTTTCAGAGGTGAACACCTCGTTGTAAGCGTCCACCTGAATATACGGGTTCAAACCGGTCAAGCGCTGGCGCGCCGATTCGACCTTCAATTTTCCGATCGCCTGGGTAGAATGTAGTACCTGACGTTGCAGGTTAGAGTTGTCAACCACATCATAGTCGATGATGCCAATGCGCCCGACCCCGGCGGCTGCCAGGTAGAGGGTAACCGGTGAACCCAGCCCACCAGTGCCCACCACCAGCACCGAGGCATTTTTCAGTTTACGCTGACCTTCCAACCCCACTTCGGGAATCAGTAAATGACGCGAGTAGCGCAAAAGCTCTTCTTGAGAAAGATTCGGAAGTGTCATATGTCCTCCGGGACAAGAGCAATCATACCAAAAGCCGGATGCGAAAACAAATGATTGATGACACTGCGAAAACGAGGTGGAGACCTGCGGTCGGCAGGCGCGCTCGATCGCTCACAAAGCGCCCTGCGGGCGGAGACCGGCGCGATTAAAGATCGACCAGGTGCATTTGCTTAGAACATTCAACATTTACGATTGGCGCAGATTGCTTCGTTCCTCCATTAGACTTAGGGTACGATGATGGTAACCGAACAGAGATTGAATAAGTCTACCGCTCCTCACAAGCATTAGCTTATATTGCGAT
>MGMG01000046.1 GCA_001796355.1 Chloroflexi bacterium GWB2_54_36
AACTGGCGGTTGCCTGACCACCAGTTTTTTTTGCCTTTTATTATTTCCAGTTTTCGATTGAAAAGGCCCGCCTGATTTTACTTTTTAGACAGCCCCGTTCGTTATGGACAGGAATCAAGAGGGGCGGCGGTCCAGATATGCGAATACGTAGCGCAGTAGCTTAGAATGCAGCCCGTGCCTTCGATCAGCATCGTCCCGTCTCCATTGATCACATACGGGCCTTTACCATTTGCCTCATACGGCCCGGTATACGTATAGGTTCCGGCGGTTGGACTGGCCGGGGTGAAGGAAAATTGGAGCGTGCCGCCTATGGTAAAGGGCTGGCTCGCATCGCAGGTCACCCCATCCATCGAGGCTTCGTCGATCGTGCCGGAGATATGGTATGCGTTACCGCCGGTGTTGGCAAAGAGTTTCAGGGTCGCCTTGCCGCGCTTTGAAGTGGCGGTCAGCGTGATGACTGCGCTCTGGCCCTTCTCGTCCGGGGCGGTATACGTGAGTGTGCCGGGGGTCTTGGCGAGGGTATCCGGCGAAATGTTTTTCCCACCCGAAACCTCCGCCTTCACATTCGCCGAAACCTCATCCCCATTCAGCCGGTGCATAATCTTCACCGGGATGGCCGTCTCGCTTGCTGGCTGCACCTGGCCTGGTTCGGGCGCCACGATTTTGATGCAGCCGCCGGTCTGCCAGTTTAACTCGGCCATTTTTAACGCGCTCAAGCCCACCATCAGCGCCGCAGTATGCCCGTCTCCGCTTAGGGTCCGTGAATCATCTAAAGTGGCCTGCTGAGAGACGCGAACGGCGTGCAGGTTAGATGCTTTTGGATCCTCAAATTTTGTCCCTTTGAACGTCCAGGTCTCCCCCGATTCCACATAGACCTGCCGCCCATCTTTCACCTGACGGGTACCCTGCAGTACATCAACTTTCGTGTTGACGAGCTGTGCCTGGTCATCCACCTCAGCCGTCACCTGCGCGGTCAGATCCTGGTCAATAGCAACGCCACCGGCATCCGCTCCCAGGCGGACCTTGGCCGTGAAGGAGACCTTACCGTTCGCATCGGGACAGCGCAGGCCTTCTACACCGGCCGCAAAGACGGTCTTACCCGTAAGCCCATTTTTCGTGGTTTCTGTCTGCATCCCCAGGTTAAACTTCGAGGATCCATCCTCATTCAAGCCGATATCCAGGCTCATCGTCGCGGCAGTTCCATCCTTGGTTTCCGTATGCGACCCGGCGACACCGGCTCCCGGGGGCATGTTCGGGTTTAAGATGTCGCTCAATCCACTGGCGATTGCAATCAATACAGAAACTGTATGTGCATTGTCGGTGGAACGTTGGAAGGCACCTGCCGGGTTGTAGCTTACCGGTTGCACGATCAGATTGGCGGTTGCCAGCAGATCGCTGTTCAATGAAGGCAGGTTGGCTATGGCCGACAGATCGAAACGGCTGCTGATATTGTTTTCTTCTTTCATTTGGGCAATCAAAGCAGCTAACCCGGCTCTTTCGGCCGCTTCCACACTGCTGACCAGTTCGGCCACGTTCGGGTCGAGCTTGACCAGTTCTTGCAGTGCTGCAGCGCCAGGTGACGGCGGGTCTTCAGTCGGTGGCGCTGCCGGGTCATAAACCGGCAGGTTGTTCGAAACCCGCGTCACATCGCCACCCACCAGGTCCTTTGGCTTTGAATCCGGCACCAACATCTGGCACGACATCGAGGCGATGGCCAGGACGAGCACGACCGTCAATATTTTTTTGTTCATTTTATTGGCCCTTATTATCCAATTATAGCCGGACAATGGGCGTTAAAGTGAAAGCCAGCACTTCAGGTTTTCCTTCAATGTGAGCATGTCATCATTAGATACCAACAACGCGGCTGGCCACGATACGCACCAGAGTCTGTTCAAACCAATCTGTTGGGTAACACAATACTGGTTTCTTTGACTGCGAGACTAAATAAACATGTGGTACATAATTTGGGGGCGGGTGAACAGAGGGGATGTTATCGCTCCCGCTCCGAGTAAGACCTCCACCCGGAGGTCTTTTTACTTATTAGGCCGGGGCGTGCCTATTCGAATTCGGTCCCCACAGGGGGGATGTTATCGCTCCCGCTCCGACAAAACTCTCGATTTTTCGGGAGTTTTTTTATCCAGGTCTATATTTCGGGAGTTTATTCGAATCCAGTCCCCACAGGGGGGATAGTATCGCTCCCGCTCTTACATTTGCGCTAATTCCCCGGTAGCTAGTTTGGCTATGCGCATCCAACGCGCCGAAGTTTCTTGCCACCCGGCAATGTTCATCTGCTGGGCCATTTCAGCATAAAGCTTGGCATACATATATATCTTCTCACGTTCATGAATGAAGGTATAACTTTCCCCAAGCAGATGGACGATTTCGAGCATAGATACGGCTGGAATCTGAATTTTTACGCCGATCTCTTCCGCTTCCTGCAACACCGCAGCCGCCGTGGCATAGTCTGAAAGACTAATCGCTTGCCGGGCAGCAATAACCGCCCACCGGACGAATGCTTCATAGTCATTGGAATTGCGATAATGGTAAAGGATACGGGAAGCTGCCTTTTCACCGCGTTCCTCGATCAATTTACGCGCCATTTTTCGATGCAACAACGCCCGTGACGGAGGCAATATCATTTCATAGACAGCTTGCTGGATCAGGTGGTGACTGAATTCAAATTCATGTTTTTTAGGCGGTGTATTGACCTCGATAATATGCGCCGCTACCAATTCCTCGAAATCCTTGAAAATAGTCTCCTCTTCACGGCCGAGGATCATCTTGACCTCGTGGACGTCAAAATAGGTTCCAATCACTGCTGCTGTCTGAACAGTTTCAACGGCTTTTGCGCTCAATGGCAGCAGGCGGGCTTCAACCAACTGTTGGATGGATGTTGCTAACGGCAGGCGCAGGGGGCCGGTTTTCAAGATCGGCCCTTCCCAGGTGACATTATCTGTGCGCAGTTTTCCGTCCTCGATTAACGCTCCCAACGTTTCCCGAATAAACAATGGATTCCCCAGGGTTTTGTTATAAAGTGCATCCGCTAACCGTTTTGCATTTTTTGCCCCGCCCGAAGCTGAAGTTATCCAATGCGAAACGTCCTCCGGCAATAGATTGCTGACCAGTATGTCGCGAACCAGATGGTCGCGGCGCAACCGGGTTATCGAAATGGTTTGATTAATCAGTTGCGTCGTGTCCGATGAAATCGTCAGAATGTGAACTTTCTGATTGGCGCTGGTTTGAACCGATAGCAAATAACGCACGAGAAATTCCACCAGGTGGAAAGTGGATTTGCTAGCCCAGTGGATATCATCGATAACCACCAAGATAGGGATCGATTTGCTGATGGAAATGACGACATTACAAATTGCTGAAAATATTTGATTCTGATCCAACTGCTGAGTGCCAGAAACCGTCCTTACCCCAAAAACATCAGCCAATTCCGGTACAACCCGCGAAATTTCAACAGCTTGCCAATCCGGGATGGAGGTTCGAACGGCAGTTGGGATGCTGGAGATCAGATCCAATAAAGCCATCCGAATTGAAAAATGAGGCACCCCCTGCCCAACCGGTAAGCAGCGACCCCAACCAATCGAAGCGCCAGTTGACTGTAACCGGCGTACGAACTCCTGGGCCAGCCGCGTCTTGCCAACCCCCTGTTCGCCTTTAAGCACAGCCACCATTTCACTGCCATTTTCCCACCAATCCGTCAGGCTTTGATATTCCTTTTCCCGCCCAAATAACCCGTTGTCTTCGAGATGTTTTTCACTGGCGATAGACTGGTGGCGCAGGCTTTTTTCTAATGTCTCAGGAGATAAGGAGCCGGTAACCGGCTCGGAATATGTGATTCTTTCATCCAATATGGATTGATATAGACTGCGGGTTTCTTCCGATGGATCAATATTTAATTCCTTGCGGAGCAGCCGAACACAATCATTGTATTGTTCAATCGCGGCCGATCGGTTGCCAAGGTGATAATGGGCAGTCATGATCGCCCGGTGAGCGATTTCATTCAGCGGATCAGCTTTCAATAACAAGCGGCTGGTCTCCATAGCACTGGTGAAACGGTTGCTGCTCAAATAATGGGTTATGAGTTTAGTCAGTGCTCTTAAATAGTAAGCTTCCAGTCTGTAGCGCTCTTCCAGACACCAATCTTCATATACGTTGGAAAGAAAACTCCCGCGGTACAGGTCAATGGCGCTTTGCAACTTCTGCGGAGACGCCTGGGTAGCTGCTTTTTCAAATTCCGGCACATCCATCCAGCATTCCACCTGCGGCGCCCAGGTGACAGTACTGCTCGTCGTGACCAACAAATCGTCCGGGTTAAGACCTGTTTCCTTAAAAACTGATCGGATTTGCCAGAGTGCTGTGTGCAAACTGCGGCGGGCATTGATGCGCGGTCGGTCAGGCCAGAATAGCTCAGCCAGGTGCTCCCGGCTCAGTTCTTTTCCGGAATGAACAGCCAAATAGCCCAATAACCCCACTGCTTTTTGGGTAGGCAGGACCGGCAATATAGTTCCGGTTACGGATATTTGTAAAATTCCCAACAACCGGATCTGCAACATAGGATTACCCTTTGATCCCGCGAAATAACTTCCCTGACCAACTATTACTAATTGTTAATCAAATTGTAACATTAGCATCTTGCTAATTTACATTCATTAATCAATTTTGTCAATTTTTTACTGATTTTTGCAGTCTTTTTGCACTTCTCCGCTTATGCTTACATCGACAAAGCAGTAGAGAGGGTGTCTTATGGAATTTTTATCGAAACATGAGCTAAGTTCTTTTGTGATTCGATTGTGGAATGATGACGATCGCGGTCATTGGCGCGGTCACATTACACACATCCAAAGCCGCCAGGGTTGTTATTTCCTGACCATGAGTCAGATGGAAGACTTCGTTTCGAGGTTTTTCTCAACCATGCAAGAAGAAACCTCACAAGCTGCCGAATCAACCACTGCTTCAACCTAATCGGTTGAGCAAGAAATGAAAAACTTGGAGAATAGACGCGAAAAGCCTTCTAGCACGTGAGAAATTTGGTAAATGGAGTTCGGATTTTATTGTTAATTATGAATAACGAGGACGTTAGGAGGGTGATATGGAACACTTGATTAATATTCAGAACCAATTAGCCCAAAAGGCTAATTTGTCCAAGAGTACATCATTTCTTGATGGGGCAACCCTTGAAAGCGGAATTCTTAATATTTATCGGCAGCGCCCGCGTGTCTCTGTCATCATTCCAACGTTAAATGAGGCCAAGAATCTACCGCTGGTGTTGCCGTATCTGCCGATAGCCTGGATCGATGAAGTGATATTGGTGGACGGCCGCTCCACCGACAACACCGTAGAGGTTGCACGCACGATGCTTCCCACCATCAAAGTAGTGATGGAGCAAAAGAAAGGTAAAGGCGCTGCCATGAATGCCGGCTACCGCGCTGCGACCGGCGAAATCCTGATTGTGGTGGATGCTGACGGGTCCAATGACCCCCGCGAGATTCCGCGTTTTGTCCAGGCGCTGATGATGGGTGCTGACATGGTCAAAGGCAGCCGGTTTGCACATGGAGCCGGTACCACTGACATGCCCTTTATCCGGCAGCTTGGCAATAGTTTCTTTACGATCACCTGCAATTTACTGTTTGGCACCCATTGGACAGATTTATGTTATGGGTACCATGCATTCTGGCGCCATTGCCTTGAAGTGGTGGACGTCTCAGACACGCCTGGCTTTGAGATCGACACTGCACTTTACCTGCGAGCTGCGCGCGAACAGTTGCACGTAACTGAGGTGCCAAGCTTTGAGGGCTACCGCTTTTTCGGAGTCGGCAAGCTTCAGACCATTCCTGACGGCTGGCGGGTTTTGAAAATTATTATTCGCGAGCGCTTGAAGAAAAGTCGCACCGCGGAATCCAACCGTTACCTGGGATTCCGTGGGCTCCAACCAGTTTTGGAATACGCCGCGACACCGAACGTTATTTCCGCCCCGGAAGTTAATTTGCAACTGCTCCGCACGATTGGAATGATCCTATCTGCCGGCTACAGCCTGAATGAACTGATGACGCAGGTTTTGCACCTTTCGCTCCAGGCGATGAACGCTGTAAGCGGTAGTCTGCTCATCCTGGATGAAAATGGCCAGGTGGCGGATGTCTGCATGGTTTACGGCGATAAAAAAGTATCCGCGTCAGAAAAAAACGTGTCCGAATTATTGGACCAGGGCGTGGCAGGCTGGGTCTTGCGCAATCGCAAACTGGCGCTCATCGCCAACACCAATGAAGATCCCCGCTGGCTACCGCGAACCTGGGAACAAGATATGCCGCGATCTGCAGTCGCAGTGCCAGTTGCGCTTAACGACTGCCGCCTGGGCATTTTGACGCTGGTACGCTCCCAGGAGAATCAGTTTACGACTGATGACCTGAAGTTACTGGAGAGCCTGGCAATGCCAGCGTAAACTGAGATCGATTGGCAGCGATCATGAATCCTTTTATTAGCCGAGTTTCCATAATCGTTTGTGCATACACCGAGTTGCGCTGGGATGACATGCTCTACGCAGTCGACTCACTGCGCGCACAAACGCATCCTGCCAGTGAAATCATTCTGGTGATCGACCATAATTCGACTCTGCATGAACGCGCTCAGGTTCAATTTCCAGACCTTACCGTGGTGACAAACACTGAAAAACGCGGCCTATCCGGTGCCCGCAACAGCGGGATTGCCGTTGCTCACGGAGATATAATCGCCTTTATGGATGAAGATGCGGTCGCGGATCCTGAATGGCTGAGCCATCTGGACGCCGGATTTTTGGATCCAAAAGTCCTTGGAGTCGGAGGCGCGATTATTCCCTGGTGGATCGCAAAACAACCCGCCTGGTTTCCTGAAGAATTCAACTGGGTGGTTGGCTGTACTTACCGCGGCATGCCAGAGATTGCCAGTCCGGTTCGCAATTTAATTGGCTGCAATATGGCTTTCCGCAGCGAGGTTTTCAGCCAGGCAGGCGGTTTCCGCAGTGAGATCGGGCGCGTTGGCACTTTTCCAGCCGGATGTGAAGAGACCGAATTGTGCATCCGGGCAAGCCAAATCTTACCCGGTCGACTCTTTCTTTTCGAACCAAGGGCACAGGTTCACCATCGAGTACCGGCAGCGCGCACCAATTTGCGGTATTTCACCGACCGTTGTTATGCCGAAGGCTTATCCAAAGCACTCGTGTCGCGTTTGGTTGGCGCTCAGGACGGGCTTTCTTCAGAACGTTCCTACACTTTCAAAACCCTTCCTCGCGGGGCGCTGCGCGGGTTGAAAGACGCATTCGTGCGTGGGAAATGGTCCGGTTTTGGCCGGGCTGTAGCAATTATTCTCGGTCTGGGATTTACCACCGCAGGCTATCTTGCCGGGCGGCTGATGCTGTTGCGAAATAAAAACAGACCGATCGCTGCGCAGAATTTATCGTTAGATCAGACATAATCATTTTTAGGAGTTCAAGGATCCATGACCATCACAGCAAGCAACGATACCAAAGTTGAAATCAACATGCCAACAAAATCGAACGGCTACTCAAGCGGGTTGCCGTCAAAATGGTACGAATTTGATCTGCATGGGATCAGCGCATTCCGGGTGGAAGCTTCATCCGGGATCGCGACCCTTTTCAAGGACATGTTTCGTCCTTTCCTGGCGGAAGGGTTGGAACATTTCGATCTAACCATTAACGAAGCCTTTGAACCATTGATCGACGCGGCCTACGGGGAAGCCCACGGCGAATCCGACTTTTTCTATAATGACCACGGCGTCTATATCGAAAATCCGGATGTTCAGATTTTCGTGGATGAAGATGGCGTGCGTTTGCACGGCAAGGGTGAATTATTAGTGATGGCAGTGCCGCTGATTGACCGGATCATGGTGCAGCACGGTGCTGCCATGCTGCATGCGATGACGGTGGATTACAAAGGCCACGGTATTCTCATGCCCGCCTGGGGCGGTACCGGCAAGACCAGCACCATGTCGAAACTGGTTAAGACTCCGGGGTTCTCCTTCATGGGCGATGACTGGACCTTCCTCACGCGCCAGAGCAATTTGCTTGGCTTTGCAAAACCATTGTTCATCAAACCGTACCACCGCACACTTTATCCCCACCTGTTCGCAAAGACGCACAAACCTTTGATTCCTGTGGCGCTTTCAAAGCCCATCTCGCGCCTGACCACCCGCATTCATCCTTACATTACCCGTTTCCCTCACATGGCTTCCTTGATCCGCAAATGGTCACCTGAACACATGATGGTGCATCCGGAACAGGCCTTCCCGAACTCCCCGATCTCTACCGGCGCTCCGTTGGCGGCATCGTTGTTCGTCGAGCGGTTTGAAGGCGACTCCACCGAACCGCAATTCTTCGAAAAAGATGCACGCTGGATGGCTACCAAACTCATCGGGAATTTCTTCTCGGAACTGCCACGTTATTCGCGACTGGTCATAACGACCCTTGGCGCTTCAGGCATCATCCCCATTGAGCAATCGTTCCGTGAGAAAGAGGATATTCTGCTCCAGGCGCTGGCTGGAAAGCCAGCCTTCTACCTTCGCGTCCCGCGCGCTTTTGGCCCTGATCAGGCATCCAACATCATCGTCGAAACAATCAAAACCGTTGTTAAAGCTGCCGGGATCGAGTAGAGGCGCTATGCTGCCCATCACTGTCATCGTACCGGTCCGCAATTCGGAGCATCTGGTCGAAGGTTGCCTGACATCGATCTTCAAGGCCAACCCGGCCGAAGTCATCGTGGTTGACGGCCTTTCTACCGACCATACTTTAGAAATCGCTCAGAGATTCCCTGTCGTCGTCATCTCTGACGGGGGCCTAGGGGTTCCAGCCGCGCGTATGATGGGAGTTCGCGCGGCTAGCAACCCAACCATCGGGCTGTTTGACGTCGATATCCGCATTCCTGATGGTGCTCTGGAAAACCTGTATAAACAATTTTTTGATGGTCAATACGATGCCCTCCAGGCAGGGTTGGTCAGTTATTCCGGCCAGGGGTACTGGGGACGTGCACTGGTCAATCACCATAATAACGGGCGCAGCAAGCGCTGGCCTGGATTAATGGCATCGCTATTCAAACAGCAGGTGCTGTTAGACCACCCGCTGGATGTGCGGTTTCGCTCCGGCGAAGATATCGAAATCCGCTGGCGACTAAAGAATGCCGGCTACAAGATGGGCGTATCAAGCACCACCATCGTCCAGCACTGGTTTGGCGACAGCTACGAGTTTGCCAAGGACCAATGGCTGCAAGACGGCAAAGGCCTTGGCCGAATGGTCGTCAAGTACGGCCTGCGCGCCCTCCCACTGATTGGCATTCCGTTGGCTGGCGCCGTCCGGGGAATTTTGTTGAGCCTGGCGCACCTCCAACCTCGATGGATTTTGTATTACCTGGGTTATTTCCTGTATAACTACACCTCCATCGTCAGCGGTTTGACAGAGCGCGTGGTAAACCCCGAAGTATGGATGCAATCGACGGCCAGTCAATGAAGACAAACCAGGTTTATAAACGGATGAATAATCTAAACGCCTCCCATGAGTCCCCGCAAAACGAACCCCGGCGAGCCCGGGGTTTATTCAAGTTATGGGACAACCTAAGCCTGGAGAAGCGGGAGGAATATTCCAGGTTTTACAACTCAGGCACGCTTATACTGGGCCGTGTAGCTGCCTCGGGGTTGGGCTACCTAACTTGGCTGATCACCGCCCGGTTGTTTGACGCCCGCGAGGTCGGCATAGCCTCTGGCATCGTCTCAGCGATGATGCTGTGCGTCCAACTAGCCTTGTTCGGCATCGGGGCGGCGGTCATCAAGACATATCCCCTCCATCTCGATTCGCCTTCCCGGATGATCAACACGGCGCTTAACCTGATTGCGACAGCGTCTCTGGCAACCGCTGTCCTATTTTTGATTTTTGCCAGAGCCTTCTTCAGTGAACTGAACGTCGTCAGCGCACTCCCCCTGTATGCGTTCCTCTTTCTTGGGATCAATATCTTCGGCGCGATTAATGTGTTGATGGATCATGTTTCCATCGCTATCAAGCGAGGCGATCAGGTATTAACCCGCAATGTTCTCTTCGGCGTGATTACAATCGCTGGAGTAGCTGTGTTGCCGCTTCTGGTTGAAACAACCACCTCGATCGCCATCGTCTCAGCCTGGGCAGCCGCGGGTTTTTTCGCCTGCCTCCTCGGCGCCATTCAGTTATTCCGTTCAATCCCTGCTTACAGCTATACTCCGGCAATCGAAAAGCAAACCGCCAGGCAACTGATCGGGATTGGCTTGCCCAACTATCTGTTGACGTTGGCAGAAAGGGCGCCCAACTGGATTCTGCCCATCATCATCACCGAGATGCTTTCGCCCATCGAAAATGCGCGCTGGTATGCCGTCTGGATGATGGCCTGGGTCGTATTCCTGGTGCCCATCTCAGTCGGGCAGAACTTGTTTGCTGAAATTTCGCACCATCCGGAGAATTTCCATCGCCCTCTGCGCCTCAGCATCCGCAACTCACTGATTGGCGGGTCGGTCGCTGCCGCCCTGGTGATCGTTTTAGCGCCTTTCATGCTCGGTCTGCTTGGCAAGGAGTATGCAGTCGCCGGGACAACCCCACTGCGCATCCTGGCGCTGGCAATCCTGCCCATAACCGTGATTCAGATGTATTACGCAGTATGCCGGGGCACCCAGCGCCTGCGGGAAGCAACGATCACCGGACTGGCCTGCGGCGCGGTTGGCATTGCCGCTGCCACCTTAGCGGGTATTCATTATGGGTTGACCGGCATGGCTGTCGCCTGGTTGGCGACTCAATCGATAGCAGCCGCTTGGGCTGGGATTCGTACGGCTGTGCTCATGCGCCGCTCAGATCAAGCCTCTGCCAGGATTGTGAATCCACCCGATTCGTCGTCCCAGCGCAGCAGTTGAGAGCAAGGAATATCGTTATGGCGGCCTGTCTGAACGCGCGCAAATGTGAAGATCGAGTTGGAAGCGGTTCCATCCGTTACCGGCCAGCATCCTTTATCCGTTTCCAAACCAAGGCGCCTTAACGTTACCGGGAGATTGCAACGATGAAAACAAATTTGTTACGGATACTTATTATTATCATCACCTGTTTGTTGGCACTTGGCTTTACCGCACCGACCAGCACATCTGCCCAGGGTGATGTTGGTTATAAAGACTTTGGTTACGGCACAGCCGTTGCCCCAACTGCAGATAAACCGCAAAGCAAATTGTGGTATCACGATGGAACCTGGTGGGGCGTCTTATACAATTCCACCCCAGCAGTACATCAGTATCAAATCTACCGCTTTAGCTGGGCCAATCAGTCCTGGACCAGCATGAATGTTGCTGTGGAAGGGCGGTTGCGCGTGACCTATGATGTTCTTTCCGCTGGTGATAATTTATATATTGCATCGGCTGCTGATATTCTTGGGAGCGAAACGGATACCAATATTTATATCCGATCATTCATCTATGATCCAACTTTAAAAACATATTCCCCCGTCAATAACAATACCAGACAAATAACCAGCAACGCCCTTGAGGCCGTGGTCATTGATAAAGACACCACCGGCAGGCTTTGGCTCACTTACACGGATATCGGTCTCAACCTGAATAAGAATGTGTTTATCACACACACCAGCGGAGATACTCCGAATTGGGTAACGCCATACGTTTTACCGGTTACCCCGGGAGCAGCCGACAATTTAAATAATGACGATATTTCAACTCTGGTTGCCTATACCGAACCAGGGGCTCCGCCAAAGCCGAAGATTGGTGTGATGTGGAGCAACCAGACGAATAACGCCGTGTATTTCGCCTCTCATGTCGATGGCAACAATGATCAAATCTGGACGATGGTCCCTGCGCTTTCCGGCCCCAATTATGCCGATGACCATTTAAACATCAAAAGTCTGCAAGCCGATTCTGCCGGACAGGTATTTGCGGTAGTGAAAACATCCCTGAATTCCGTTTCCGTCCCTGATCCTGGGCAGCCGTTGATTATCTTGCTAACACTGGAAAATAGTGGAAGCTGGAGCCGACGCACGGTAAGCCAGGTAAAGGACAATCACACCCGTCCAATCCTCTTGATCGACGAACAAAACCGTCAGATTTACGTTTTCTATACCATGTTAATTGGAGCGCAGACAACCGGGCATATTTATTACAAACAAGCCAGCCTGGACGTCCCTGGCACGCAATTTCCAGACGGCGCAGGGACGCCATTTATTGCACTTGCCAACGACACACATATCAACAATGCTTCCTCGACCAAGCAGGTCTTGAATGGAACTATGGATTTGCTGGTCATTGCAAGTGATGATACCGAAAAATCGTATTACCACAATGTCATCGATCTAGCCCCTTCGTCTACCCAGTACAAGGTGTTATTACCATTGATCATGAGGTGACATGGGATTCTAGTCAAAGCCCATGTTACACTTAACCCGGCAACCAGAGTATCGCAAGCCGTATCCAGAACGGTAATTTTCCCAATCCAACCAGGCCTGTCCGAGTCTGTTCGGTGCGCACTCAGTACGGTCATTATTGGGTAAAGACCTCAGTACAAACCTGTAAGAAGGTTGCGGATCATATTCAAGCAATCCGGTAATGCCATGACAGACCAAACCCAAAAACCCTTGGAAAGTAAGCTTTTAGCGCAGACGGCATCCGAGCCCCTGCGCCTCAAGCAGTTACCTCTGTCGAGGGCTTCTTCCAAATTTCTGGAGTGGGTAAACACCTGGGTTAAGAATTGGCAACCTGCCCAGGTTCTTCCGATTATATTAATGATCGTTGGCAGTGCGGTCTGGTTGTTTTCATTACCTCAGGTCAACCTGGATCGGATGAACGATCTGGGGTTGGTATCGACCTTGCCCATCACAGCCTGGATCGCGCTTGGGCTGCTGACAATCAGCTTCAGCCTGGTTTTGACTGCGCAAAAGGTCAATTCCGTTTTAATTTTGTTCCACATGATCATCCTGGTCTTCATGCTGTACGGCATCACTGCGATTGTGGAGACAGTTCCGCGTTTTGGACCATCCTGGCGTCATGCGGGAGTCATCGATTACATTTTACGCAACGAAAACGTGAATCCCCGCATCGATGCGTATTTCAACTGGCCGGGTTTCTTCATCATGGGCGGTCTGATCACCCAAATTGCCGGTTTAGATAGCGCCGTATATTTCCTCAAATGGTCCCCCTTCTTTTTCCAACTGCTCTATATGGGACCGCTGTGGATGATCTACAACTCACTGACCCGTTCGCGGAGGCTGATCTGGTTCGGCATCTGGGTTTTCTACCTGGTCAATTGGGTTGGACAGGATTATTTTTCGCCCCAGGCGATGAATTTCTTTTATTATCTGGTCATACTGGCGATCTTATTACGCTGGTTCCGCAGTTCGGAAGTCACCATACCCCGGCTGGTAAACGGAAAATTGCTGCAGCAAATACCGAAAATTCAGGGGGTCATTACGCAGGTGTTTACCAGCGAGAAGGCGCCACCCGTACCCACATCACTGACGCAAAAGGCTTTTTTCCTGCTGATGATGGTGGTGATTTACTTTGTCAGTGTCACCAGCCACCAACTGACCCAATTTGCCATTTTGTTTTCTGTCCTCCTACTCCTGATCTTCCAGCGAATTACACCCAAAGCCCTGCCAATTATCATGCTGGTTCTCAGTGGAATGTGGATCGCCTACATGGCCAGCGCCTTCATGGCTGGGCGCTTGAAAGGCATGCTCGAAGCATTCGGGCAACTTGAAACGGCGTTGGATGCCAATCTGGTCAATCGAATGAACGGCAGCCCAGGGCATATGGTTGTTACCCAACTCCGTTTAGGGTTAACCCTGGGCGTTTGGCTGGCAGCCATGCTCGGGTTCGTCCGGCAATGGATACGAGGTACGCTGGAAACCAGCGCTGCATTGCTGGTGGCAGCACCCTTCCCTCTGCTGATCATGCAAACTTACGGCGGCGAGATGTTGATGCGCATCTACATGTTCTCGCTGCCGCTGGCAGCATTTCTGGCAGCAGCGCTAATTTTTCCAATCATCAAAGAGCCGCCGTCATGGCGCTACACAGTAGCTGTGGGCTTAGCAAGCGCGGTTTTACTGGGGGTGTTCTGGTTTGGCAGGTATGGCAATGAACGCATGGAATATTTCACCCCAGCCGAAGTGGCAGCGGTTGAATTCACTTACCAACATGCGGAACCTGGATCTTTAATCGCTACGGTAACGACGAATCTGCCGTATAAATATATCAATTACGAAAAATATAAGTACGTAAAACTTGAAAAAGATCTGGTCCTGGGCGATATGGTCTCGTTGTTCACCACACTGAAGAATCCAAAATACGATCATGCTTATTTGCTGCTCACCCGCGCCCAGGAAGCTTATGTCGAAATGTACTACGATCCTGGTTTGATCGATTTTGAGAAACTGGAGAACCAATTACTGTTCGACCCGCAGATCAAGGTGATCTATACCAACCCGGACGCAAAAATTCTGGAGATTACCAATTTCGAGGCAGCCCCATGAACTGGAAAGATTGGGGCTGGAAACGCTGGGTTTGGCCGTTGGTGTTGATTCTCTCGACGCTTGCAGTGTCGCTGGCTGCCTTTCAGAATTGGCAGTCACCGCTGCGGCCTTTGATTACGCTCTGGTTCATGGCCATTTGTCCGGGGATGGCCCTGCTGCGCGTTTTCGGGTTACGGCTGGCAGCAGCCGGTTGGACGCTGGCGATCGCCTTCAGCCTGGCCCTCGATACAGCGGTTGGGATTGCGCTGTTGTATTCCGGGCGCTGGTCCTGGCAAACGGGATTGGTCATTTTGGCTGCCATCACATTGATTTCCACCCTCCTCGAGCCTTTCATCAAACGGTCTGAAGGACCGCAGCCAGTAATTGTCGTCACCAAGGTCCCCGCCCGGCCAAGGAAGCCCCGCGCAGCCGCCAAAACGGAATAGAACTCAAGATGTCTACGATTGTTTCGGAATTTACCACTCAACTGACCATCAGCTCAAGCATGCCTGGCGTCATTGCGATTGGTTTTTTGATCGCCCTACTGCTTGAAATTGAAATCATCCGCGCTTTCCGAAAAAATTTGTCTCAACCCGGAGTCCGCGCATTGTCAACCGCGATGGTGCCATTGACCCTGGTGTTTCTGACCTGGATGATCGTTCGGATCGTTGACCTCGTAAATTAGCGCAGCCATAATTCCAATAACCTCTCCGTTGATGAAGAAACACATCGTTAAAATCTACCCATTTTACAGCGAGTTGGATGCACTTGTTCGCATCACTCCGGCCAGAATATTGGCTTATTTGATTGTCTTTGCGGCTATTGAAATGCAGGCTGTCTGGATCGAGCCCAAATTAGGTACGTTTTATTACGGCTTCATCCTGGTTATCCTGCTTCACCATTACCTTTTTGCAGGCAGCGACCCCAACCGCAAAAAACTTCTTTTGCTCACCGCCATCCCCATGCTGCGGCTGATGAGCATGGCCATGCCGGTCGGTCTGGTGGAGCCCTTGTACCGCTACCCGATGGTGGGTATTCCGATATTCTTGGCGGTGGCCATGATTTTAAAAGAAACGGCCTTGCCATGGAGCCAGTTGGGATTGCAGCTTCCACCCATCCAGAGAGCAGAACAGACCTGGGAAAACATCCTGATCGCCCTCAGTGGAATCCCCCTGGGGATCATGGGGTATTATTTTGCCGATCCAATCCCGCTGGTGACCACTCTCAATTGGGCTGAGATTTTCGCCTCGCTGCTGGTCGTCATCCTGTATGTCGCGCTGTTGGAAGAAATTGTGTTTCGCGGGTTGCTGTTGCACGCCCTGGTTCACACCTTCGGAATATTAGGGGTTTTCTTTTCCAGCATAATCTATACCGTGCTGTTTTCGAGCTACTATTCGATCCAAGGAATTATTTTGATGGGAGTTGCCAGCCTGCTCTATGGCTGGCATGTGAATGAATCAGGTTCCATCCTGGCAGCCACAATCAGCCACACTTTGATGGTCGCGGGAATGATTATCATCTGGCCAATTGTATTTTGACTCCAGCGTGTGAACCGGGGTTACCTAAAAAGCGAGTTTTGGATTCAGAAGTCCCTTTTGTAGGGATTCACTTGAAGTCCAATCTCAACCTTTTGGGGGTGCAGCGCCTCGACCGGAAATTGGAGCCCGTAGTATGCCAATCCGCTGCAAGCGCGGCAGAACGGCTCGCCTGCAACCAGAACTTCACGCTGGTTGATAATCTCCTCACCGCAAGATTTGCATTGCGTGCGAACGCCAGCCCGGCTGATAATTTGGTCTACCGAAGGGGATAAATTCACCCAGGATGCGGTGAATAATTCTTCATCCGGCATAACCTGGTAACCTTTCAGTTGGGCAAAATAATGGCGGTCTTCGCCGGGAGCATAGCGGTAAGCTTCTTCGCGTACTTTGGATCGCGGCGCCAGGCGGATTGCCTGCCCGGAATTAACCTCCACAAAAGTTGCGGCGATTTTACCGTAATCTTCGATACGCAAGGTGCGATGGCCCGGGGTGACCCCGGTTGCAACCTCCAACCCATCTAAAAAACAGCCGTCTGTTTCAGCGATCACCAGCATGCTTTTGTCGCTGCGCGGGAGGTCAAATCCCAACAATCCAGCGCCCGCCAGAGCCATACGGACACCCAGTACCTGACGCGGGCATAAATGGCTGTGGCGCGCACTTGCCTGTTTTAGTAGATATCCCAGGTCGTGCATCAGGTCACCTCCTATGAAGGTTTGCCAACGGCAGGAACCGCCACTGACATGGGTCTGAATGCTTTTTTCAGCACAAACGCCAGCGCCAATGCGATGATCCCGAAACCGACGAACAAGCCAAATCCGGCTGAATACGCGGCCGAACCCTGAACGGATACCATGGCGCCAAGAATGGGCGGGATGGTGAACCCACCGAACGCACCCAATCCGCCTACCCACCCAGAGGCCCCGCCGACTGCTTGCGGTACGTACTGCGGTACCAGTTTGAATACGGCTGCATTGCCAACGCCCATACCCACGGCCATGACGATAACAGCGAAAATCGAAAGCCAAAAAATTTGTGAAAATGTCATCAATATCGCCCCGGCGAGCATGACCCACAGAGAGAGAATAGTGGTTTTCTCGCCACCCAGCTTATCGGCAATGCGCCCGCCGAAAACGCGCAATACCGAAGCGGTAATCGAATAGAGGGCCGTCAGCGTGCCCGCAATGACGGCTTGCTGGCCGAAAAACTCGCGCCAGTAGGTAGGCAGCCAGGAAGTCAAAGCAATGAAACCGCCGAAGGTGGTGAAGTAAATCGCGACCAGCATCCAGGTTTTCCACGCTTGCGCCGACTTGACCAGGCTGTCACGCAGCCTGCCCTGTGGAAACATTTCCTGCCCATGCTGCCGACCAAATTCAACGGCCTGCTCCGGGGTGTTTCCCTGCGCCATCGCCTGGAAATAGGGTGCGTTGCGGCCCGCCACCGCATAACCAAGCGTTCCAAGTACCAGCAGGCTCAACCAGATCAGGTATGAACCGCTCATGCCAAAATTCACCAGCGCCAGCGGCAGCAAAAAGGAGAAAATCCCGGGAGCCAGATTACCAATGCCGGCAAAAGTCCCCAAAGCTGTCCCCTGCCGGGCTTTTGGGAACCAGTAAGAAACCTGGGCAATTCCAACCGAAAAAGTTGCGATACCGCAGCCGACTAACGCCCCAAGCACAAACAAGAGCGGCGTCATGGCCGGCGTCAGGTGGTCAGGGTAATACAGCGTAATTAATACTGCCAGTCCGATCATGCCGACTATGGAGGTGGTTAACAAGACCAGGAAAGGTCTCCGTCCCCCGGCTGTATCCACCCAGGCAGCAAATGGAATGCGCAGGAGTGACCCGGAGAGCGACGGCATCGCCACCAAAAATCCTACTTGCAGCGGGGTTAACCCCAGAGTCTGCTTAATGGCGGCTGCAGTCGGGCCAAACAGAGCCACCGCTGCAAAACCGATAAAGAATCCAAGGGTTGCACCAAATAAACCCTGTTGGGGTGTACCTCTGATTTTCATATTCATTTCCCTCCGCTCTCAGGGGCTTTCTTTGTTACGAATCCTGGCTATGCGCAGTTTTACTGGCAATTTTTTCGGCCAGGGCCTTCTTTTTTTGGATGGTGTAGCCGCTGGCAGTTCGGCCTTGGCGGCTGCTCCAACACAACGCCTCAGTCAAGGAATGCAATAGTTCCGCCACGCCAACCGCTGCTGTGGCATAAAGGAATATCCGGGTACCGGCCGGCACAACCAACATCAACGCTACCAGCACTGCGGCTACCCAGGTACCGACGCAGGTTGGGCAGCAGATGAGCTGCCCCATGGCCTGGCGAAATCCGGTTCCGCGTGGGACAACCGTTTTACCTTCACCCGAGCTGTCATCCACAACCTTGGTAAACGGCGCCCGTAAGGGGTCCATAATTCGGTCGAACGCGATCATGCGGCCCAGGCGAAAGGTTGCCAGCCCGATCAATATGAAATCCAGCACCGATAAATCAAATATTCTGATCCAGCCAGCTTCCCGTTCCACCCAAAATCCCAGCAGCCCAAAACCAATAAGGAATATTACCGACAATAAAATTTTTGTGATGGTTTCCTGTTTTTTAGCTCCTGGTTCCTGGGTCATTGCTCCCTCTTTTCTACTGAGTGTTTTGTGTCCGAATTTTGCGATTCCACAGCACAATTTGCCATGGGCGAATCAAATAACCAATGGGATAGGTGAAAATGTGAACCAGCCGCGAAAATGGAAAAATAGCAGCCAGTACAAAGTTATTGATCACATGCAGTTTGATGAGCCATGGCAGCGGCGCGACCAATCCGATCTGCGGTGTAAAGGTTACCAATGACAGCAGGTAGGGTGAAAAGACGCCGGTGAACCAGTATGAGCCGAATCGATAGAGCGTTGCGACCAACACCCCGCTGATTACTGAAACTAGCAGCGCCGCCAATACAACCGCATCCATAGGGGTGGTAACTACTTGCACGCGCCGCACCGTCACCCGGCGGAACACCAGGATCAGCAGACCGGCCAGCGACCACAGCCCAAGGCCAAGACCGGTGATCTCGAGAAGATATAACCGCAGTGGGACGGCGTTCCACAGCACCACGGACCGAGGGATCAATAACGCCAGCAAATGGCCTAACAGCACGAGCACGATGCCGTAGTGGAAGGAGATGGAACCCCAGTACAGTTGTTTATTCTCCAGCAGTTGCGAAGAAAGGCTGGAGATGGAGAACGGCCGTATGATCGAGCGGTAAACGGTGACCACAACAAAAATGGTCAGGCTGATATACGGCCAAATGACGAAGAAAATTGTGTTCCAGTCCATAAGTCACTACCCTCCTGAGTGGAAGTACCGTACCATCAATTTCTGTTAACGGTCGGAATTGGGGTTCGCATGATTGACGAACAGGTTATTGCGATGGCTTTCATTAAATTCACGTACGGATTGGTTGGATCGGCTTTTTCCATTGCGGCATGAATGCGGTCAACCGCCGGGGACAATACTTCGATCAGTTCGTCAAGCGGTTCATCCAGCGCATCGACCAGCCGTAATACCGGGATCAAGTGGTCGGGTAATTCACCATCGCTATCCACCTGGTGGGCAGCGATGGCTCGATTCATCATCGACATAAACGTGCCGCGCTGATAGTTGTCTCCCCAGGTCTGGTAACCGATATACGGCGCTGCTGGTGGGTTTAAATCCAGCGTCCGGGTATGCAATTCTTCCCAATCACCCAGTCTCAACTGGGAAATCCCGTTAATAAAATGGCTATACGCAATTTTGCAACCTTCATCAGCCAGTTCCATGCCATTCTGCCTAAGAATTTCCAGCCTGCCCGGGGCCGGGTAGCGCAGAGCTTCCGCAAGTAGTCCAAATTGTCTCATGTCACTCCCCTCTCTGTGGTGGCTGGATGGCGCCAAATCCAGCTTCGCCCTTGTGCGCCAACGGATCCTTCCAGGCTTCGACAGCAGTCTCGCGATGGTACTGCGGGATGACAAACTGCTCTTTCACGTTGGGCAGCGTGGTTAATTTGTAGATCGCCTCGGCCTTTTCGACCGTCAGGCCAGCCTCGCTGAGGTAACCCAGCGTATCGCTATTTACCGCGCCGCGTACGGTTTTATGCCGCATGTACAAACGAACTGCCAGTAGTTTATGCATCACTTCTCGGATGACCTGCTCGTTCCCGGCGGAAAACAGGTTGGCCAAATATTTGACCGGCAGCCGGGCAGCGTCCAATCGCTGGAAAAGCTCGAAATCATGGCGCTCCTCGGCCAGGTCCAGTTTGAATAACTCGTTCTCGATCACGCTGACCACCGGCGAGAGCGGCGGAATATAGTACATCATCGCCATGGTGCGATATTCCGCGTGCAGCGGCAGCGCAATACCCCACTCTTTGACAAATTTATAGGCCGGTGAATTCTGCGCGGCTTCGAGCCAACTGTCTTCGGTGCCATTTGCGCGGGCACCGGCAAGTACCTCGGGATCGAATGGGTCGAGAATCACGTTGCGATGGGCTTCGACCAACTGTTCGTCAGGTACCATGGCTGCAGATGGAATCTGGTCTGCGTCGTACAGCAGCACACCCATATAGCGGATGCGCCCCACACAGGAGTGCGCGCAAGCCGGCGCCTGACCAGTCTCCATGCGCGGGAAGCACAGGATGCACTTCTCAGATTTCCCGGTTGACCAGTTGTAATAAACCTTTTTGTACGGGCAGGCAGCCACGCACATGCGCCAGGCGCGGCACTTATTTTCATTGACCAGCACCACCCCGTCTTCAGCGCGTTTATAAATCGCGCCTGACGGACAGGCGGCGGCGCAAGCCGGATTGAGGCAGTGATTGCAGATGCGCGGCAGGTAATTGAACACCACCCGCTCCAGTTCGTTCATCTGGCGGCGCACCTCTTCCGAAACGCCAGCCAGGTTCGGGTCGTTGCTGGCATAAATGCCTGACCCTCCCAGGTCGTCATCCCAGTTGGGGCCGGTTTGAATATCCAACGGGTCGCCGGTGACCTTTGAAATGGGAATGGCAGTGGGTTGATCGTCACCGGCCGGAGCATTGAATAAATCCTGGTAGCGGAAGGTGAACGGTTCGTAGTAATCATCCATGGTTGGCAGCGCCGGGTTGTAAAATATTTTCGCCAGACCGCCAGCCCGCGAGTGCAGCCGCAGAGATAACTTTTTCCCCTTCAGCTCCCACCCACCGCGGTAGTGGCCTTGATCTTCCCAGCGGGTTGGGTAACCCGTTCCGGGACGGGTTTCAACATTATTCCACCACATGTATTCAGCGCCTTTGCGGTCGGTCCACAGATTTTTACAGGCAACCGAACAGGTGTGGCAGCCAATACATTTATCCAGGTGAAAGAGCATGCTCATATGGGCTCTAACGTTCATTGTTCCTCCTTGAAAAGCAGCACTAACGGTAAATCCATCTCTATTGCTGCGGTTTAGAAGTCTGGTTTTTCGATGCGCCGGACGAATACAAAGGTATCGCGATTGACACCGGTCGGGCCCCAGTAGTTGAAGAAATAGGTAAACTGGGCGTATCCGCCGGTCATTAGAACCGGTTTCAGGCGCGCGCGGGTAAGCGAATTATTCATGCCGGCGCGCTTGCCGCGCAACGGTGATTTGGGGATGCCAACCGTGCGTTCGGTGGCGTGGTACACAAAGACGGTCCCAGCGGGAATGCGGCTGGAGACAATGGCACGCTGCACGAATACGCCGTTATCGTTGAACACCTCCACCCAGTCGTTGTCAGCAATGCCCATCTCCGCTGCGTCTTTGTCGTTCAACCAGACCGGGTAACCGCCGCGCGAAAGGGTCATCATGCGGTCATTTTCCGAGAAGGTCGAGTGAATGCTCCATTTGCCGTGCGGAGTGACATAGTTGAGCAGCTTGCCCTGGGCTTCCGCCAGGCTCTTTTGAGTCTCGTCGAGCATGGTGTGATCCGGGCGCGGTTTGTAGGTTGGCAGGTGCTCGCCCCAGGCCAGATAGTTTTCATGGTCAAGGTAAAAGTGCTGCCGGCCAGTCAATGTGCGCCAGGGGATGCGCTGCTCGACATTCAGGGTAAACGGCGAGTAGGCCCGGCCCAGATTGACATTGCCAGACCAGGTTGGCGTAGTCAGGATGCGCCGCGGCTGAGCCACAATGTCGTCGAAGGTGATGCGGGTCGAGCGCGTCCCGTCCGCCAGGTGCGCCAGGTCCAAACCGGTCTTGTGTTCTTCGATTTCAAAGGCGCGGTGCGCGATTTCCCCGTTGGATGCCGGGTCGAGCGCCAGGATGGCTTCCACCGCCTCCCGGGCGGTTGCCAACGACGGATAAACCTGCTGGTTGAACATTCGCGGTTGGCGCTGTGTGAGGGTCTTATATTCCTCCGCCACCGGGATGGGCAGTCCGTGGGCAAATACGCCGTTTTTCTCCACGCCGCGCCCGAGCGTGGTCATCTGATCGTACAGGTGAACGTAATCCCGTTCGACAATCCGGAACTTGGGCATACTTTTACCGGGAACAGCTTCGGTTTCACCGCTGTGCCAGTCGGCAACCACCGGCTGGGCTAACTCGTCCACCGTATCGTGGGTCAATGGCTGCATGATGACGTCTTTCACCGTCCCGGGCAGGTGGCGCACGGCAAATTCGCTGATTTTCTTGGCGATCGCCTTGTAGATCTCCCAATCCGGTTTTGATTCCCAAGCGGGGGCTACCGCTGCCTGCATCGGATTGAAGTAAGAATGCATGTCGGTCGTATTGAGGTCATCCTTCTCGTACCAGGTAGCGGCCGGGAGAACGATGTCCGAGTAAAGCGCGGATGTGTCCATGCGGAAATTGAGGTCCACCACCAGGTCCAGCTTGCCGACCGGAGCCTGCGGATGAAATTTCACCTCGTTGACATAACCTTCTGCCATTTCCGGCGCGATGGCGTTATCGTGAGTACCCAGGTAATGACGCAGGAAATACTCATGCCCCTTGGCGCTGCTTCCGATGGCATTGCCGCGCCAGATGAACCAGACGCGCGGCCAGTTTTCCGGAGCATCGGGATCTTCGACCGCAAATCCTAATTTGTGTTGTTTAATCTGGTCAACGACCGCCTGAATAACCTCGGAATCGGATTTCGCTCCGCCATTCGATGCCTCGCGCACCACATCCAGCGAAGAGCGGTTGAACTGTGGGAAGAACGGCAGCCAACCGCGCCGCACCGCCTGCACCTGCATATCGATGGTGTGCTGCTTTTTATCGTCTTTTGTGCTGCCCAATTTCGGATCGTAAATCGAAAAACCGCGTTCATAGCGCCACTGGTCGCTGTGGACATAATGGAAGGAGGGCGTATTTTGCTGGCGCGGCGCCTGACCCCAGTCACCAGCAAAGGCAATGGTGCTCCAGGACGCCTGGCTGACCACTTTTTCCTGGCCGACATAATGCGCCAGCCCGCCGCCATTGACCCCCACGCTGCCGGTGAGCATCAAGCCAACGATGCCGGCCCGGTAAAGCAGGTTGTTGTGATACCAGTGGTTGGCGCCTGCGCCAATGATGATCAAATTCTTACCACGGGTTTGCTCGCCGTTGTCACCCCAGTCGCGGGCAAAACGGATCAAGGTGTCGCGATGAATGCCGGTATATTTTTCCTGCCAGGCAGGGGTGTAAAGCGTATCGTCATCATAGCCGACGACGGTTTCATCTGGCAGACCGCGCGGCACACCAAACTGCGCCAGGATCAGGTCAAACACGGTTGTGACTGCCACCTGCCCGTGGTCCGTCTGGACATAGCGCACCGGCAGTTTGCGTTGGATGACCCCATTACCGGCAAAATCATCCAGCTCGACATCCACCACGGCGTCATGGGACTGGACGAACGATAATTCCGGGTCGAGCGGGTCACCGGTGGCGCCATCCTGCATTTTTATATTCCACTTGCCGGTATCCTTATTCGCCCAGCGGTAGCCTATGGTACCTTGCGGCATTCGTGCTTTACCAGAGCTTTTATCCCATACCAGCAATTTCCAGTCACCGTTTTCTGTAGCGCTGTAATCCGTCACTTGATTAGCCCGCAGGTACCTCCCGGGGCGTTTCTCACTGACCTCAACCAAGAAAGGCAGGTCGGTGTTCAATTTGGCGTATTCGGTGAAATACGGCACCTGTCGCTCGATATAAAATTCCTTGAGCAGCACATGGTTGACCGCCATCCAGAATGCAGTGTCCTGCCCGCCGTGGGCAGGAATCCAGTAATCCGCGTATTTGGCCACCTGAGAGAAATCCGGCGAGAAAACCACCAACTTTGCGCCTGCATGCCGAACTTCAGCGATAAAGTGGGCATCCGGGGTGCGGGTCATGTTGATGTTCGAGCCCATGACGGCGATCATCTTGCTGTTGTACCAATCCGCCGACTCGTGCACGTCCGTCTGTTCACCCCATATTTCGGGGCTGGCAGGCGGCAAATCGCAATACCAGTCGTAAAAACTCATTACCACGCCGCCCAACAGTGAGAGGAAGCGACTGCCAGACGCATAGCTGACCTGCGACATGGCCGGGATTGGCGAAAAGCCAATAATTCGATCCGGACCATGCTGTTTGATGGTATTGACTACTGAGGCTGCAGTGATTTCCAGCGCTTCATCCCAGGAGACCCGCCGGAAACCGCCCTTGCCGCGCGCCTGCTGGATGGCTTTGCGGCTTTCAGGTTTGGACATGATGCGTTTCCAGGCTTCCACCGGGTCGGCGTGTTTTTCACGCGCCTCGCGCCACAGGTCAATCAACGCCCCGCGAACGTAGGGGTACTTCACCCGGATCGGACTGTAGAGATACCAGGAGAAGCTGATCCCACGTTGGCAACCGCGCGGTTCGTAAGGCGGCAGGCCATCCTCCAGCGCCGGGTAATCGGTCGCCTGCATCTCCCAGGTGACAATTCCATCTTTGACGAACACCTGCCATGAGCATGAACCCGTGCAATTGACGCCGTGGGTGGTGCGAACGCGTTTGTCATGTTGAAATCGGTTGCGGTAAAACTCTTCCCATTTTCGTTCGGTCGGTGCTACTTTTTCTTTCGTCCACTTGGCCATCGAAACCTCCAGGGATATTCCGGTTGTTTTGCCGGATGACGGGTTAGAGCTTGCCGGCCCGTAGTTTTTCGGAAATACTCTGGCGTTGACGCGGCCAGAAAACGAATAAAACTGCGAATAAAATCACAACAAGCCCCCCGGCGATGCCAAGGTACAACCCGGTCTTGGTTCCAACTGGCGCCGGCTGGACATTGGTCTCAGTGAAATAGGCTACCAGGTCGGACACTTCCTGCGGGGTCAGGGGTTTGGCGCCAAAGATTCCGATCATGGTCGGAAAATTGATGGCGCTGATCGCCGCGGTCAGTCCGGGTTCGCCATAACGCGTCAACACCTGGGTTAAATCTGGCCCTAACGTACCCCCGTCCAATACGCCTGACCCGCTCACGGAATGGCAGGCGATACACGCTGTTCCACCGTTGGCCAGAGAGGTCTCCCCCGTAAAGTAACGCTGTCCGGCCGCGGCATTGCCCACCACGGCGGGAGCTGTCAGGGTTGGTTGGGACGCCCCGGTTGTGGGGGCAGGTTGGGTTGCCGCACTTGAGGATTCGAGGAAAACCAGAATAGCTTCCACATCAGCGGCGGTTAAACCCATGTTTGGCATGCGTATATTGCTGTACTCGGTCAATAACTGCATCGCGATGGGATCGCCGCTGTCAAATTTTGCCGTCGGGTCCAGGATAAACTCCTGCAACCACTGCCGGTCGCGCAGCGCGGTCACCCCCTGTAAATCCGGTCCTACCAGTTTGCCTCCGCCAACCGTGTGACAACTGGCGCAATTCTGCTGAAAGATCTGCTGTCCCTGTTCGGCCGTTTGGCGATCAAAGGAAGCGCTGGTGGAAAGGGTCATGAAAATCAATGCGGCGCCAATTAGCATAAACAACAGTGGAATGCGCCTGTGCTCAAATAAACGAAAAGGAATGGATCTACCTGGCATTGAAATCACCTCCTTGAGTTTGGGACTCCCAGAAATGAAGCGGATCATCTACCCCCAAAAATAGCCTACAGAAACAATATGCGGGCGCAGGATGGATGCATCCGCTGCCCCGAGCGATTCACGAACAAGGGAGAACTGTAGAAATTG
Source organism: Chloroflexi bacterium GWB2_54_36 (assembly GCA_001796355.1). Classification (GTDB taxonomy): domain Bacteria; phylum Chloroflexota; class Anaerolineae; order Anaerolineales; family Anaerolineaceae; genus Bellilinea. The sequence continues at coordinate 26,171 of MGMG01000046.1, forward strand.
CTTCACGTTGGGATTTGCTTACAGGAAAAGATTATTAATATTATAGAGGATAGCCGATTTTTTTCTTTGTTATTAAGCAAGCAAAATTAATTCTAAGCACTCAAGAACTTGCATTAATGGTCCGTGGACGCACTATTAACAGGCGCCAGACAGTGCGAGTCGTTTGAAAAGCTACAATGGTTTACACCAGCCCGAGGTTTTCAGTTATTTCAACCAAAGAATCGTGCAGGTAAAGCAAAAGAGCGGGTTTCCGCTCTGTATCTGTTAACCAACGTGCTTTAATTTTGAAAAATCGCCAGGTTACGCTAAAAGCAGGCCTTTCGCCAATTCGACTGCCCGGCTGGCATCCGGCGCGTATCCATCCGCGCCGATTTGATGCATAAAGGTTTCGGTTACCGGCGCTCCGCCGATCATCACCCGCACTTTTCCGCGCAAACCGGCTGTCTCCAGGGCGGTGATGACATGGCGCATATTGGGCATGGTGGTGGTCAACATGGCTGACATGCCGATGAGCTGCGGACTGTGTTGGTGGATGGCACCGATGAACTTGTCAGGCGGTGTATCGGTGCCAAGGTCGATGACCTCAAACCCGGCGCCTTCGAGCATCATACTGACCAGGTTCTTTCCAATATCGTGCAAATCGCCTTTGACTGTGCCCATGACCACCTTGCCAATGGGTTCGATCCCCTGGGCAACCAGGAAAGGACGCAGCAAGTTCAAGCCTTCCTGCATCGCCCGGGCGGAAACCAGCATCTCGGGAATAAAATACTCACCTTGCTCGAACAACCGCCCTACCCCGCCCATGGCAGCGATCATCCCTTCCGAGAGGATCACATCGGCGGGAATATTGGCATCGATTGCGGCTTGAACCGCGACTTTGGCAGCTTTTTGATTGCCGTCGACAACTTCGCGGTAAATATTCTGGATAAGATCCAAAGTACCCTCCTGAATAATAACGGCTATGCGCAAATCTTGGATGGATTAACCCACGCATAAATCCTTGACCAAACCCATCCCCTATTATAGCCGCGTATGGTTCGACTTTTTACCGTCCGCCAAACCGGCTAAACATGAACATTCGCTTGAACCAGCGAATTGTTGAGATTATAATTCTACGATATCCGATTATCCATCCTCCACCGATCCGGAAAGGATTGCCATGTCCGCCAGTCCGATAATCCCCACCCGAACTTTAACCGTCAACAACCGGTCTTTCGAATACTACGATCTGCGGGATGCACCGGGAGCAGATGCGGCGCGACTTAACCGTCTGCCGTTCTCGATCCGCATACTGCTCGAGGGCATTCTCCGGAAGGCGGCGCGTGGCAAAGTGACTCTGGATGACGTTAATCATTTGCTCGCCTGGCAACCGCAGCAGGAACAGCGCCCGACCATCCCGGTGTTCCCCGGCAGAGTGATCTTGCAAGATTTCACCGGCGTCCCGGTGGTTAATGATTTAGCAGCCATGCGCGCGGCGCTGGTGAAGCGGGGCGGAAAACCGGAAGCAGTCAATCCAGTGGTGCCGGTTGATCTGGTGATCGATCATTCAGTCCAAGTGGACTACTTCGGCACTTCAGACGCCTACCGGCTCAATGCCCAGGTGGAATTTCAACGCAATCAAGAACGGTATGTTTTCTTACATTGGGCGCAGCAGGCTTTCGCCAATTTCAAGGTTGTCCCGCCAGCCTCCGGGATCGTTCATCAGGTTAACCTGGAGTATCTTGGCAAAGCCGTACTTACAGAGGATTGGGATGGAAAAACCATTGCCTTCCCGGATACATTAGTCGGGACCGACTCCCACACCACCATGATCAACGGCCTGGGGGTGGTCGGCTGGGGTGTCGGCGGGATTGAAGCGGTTGCCGCCATGTTGGGAGAGCCGATCGAAATGGTCGCGCCGGAAGTTATCGGCGTGCGCTTCACTGGCAAACTGCCAGAGGGCGTCACCCCTACTGACCTGACCCTCACCGTAATTCAGCAATTGCGCAAATTGGGTGTGGTGGATAAATTTGTCGAGTTTTTTGGACCCGGTATGGATAACCTGACCCTGGCAGACCGGGCAATGGTTGCCAACATGACCCCGGAATGCGGGGCGACGGTGCTGTACTTCCCGGTGGACGAACAAACGTTGACCTATCTTCGGCTGACCGGGCGTCCGGCAGAGCTTGTGGATCTGGTCAAGGCCTATTATCAGACGCAAGGCCTGTGGCGCTCGCCCAACCAGCCAGACCCGCAATTCACCCGCGTTCTGGACATCGACCTCGGTTCAATCGAACCCAGTCTGGCTGGCCCAAAACGCCCGCAAGACCGGGTTTCACTGAAACACGTCAAAAACAATTTTAAACAGGCCCTGACCGCGCCGCCCGCGGAAAATGGTTTTGGCATCAGTCGCGACGAGTTGGATCGCACCGAACTTGTAAAAATGAACGGTCATTCCGCCGAAATCGGGCACGGTTCGGTCGTGATTGCCGCAATTACATCCTGTACTAATACTTCCAACCCGTCCGTCATGCTGGCAGCCGGGCTGCTGGCGCAAAAAGCGGTAAAGAAAGGCCTCAAAACCCGGCCGTATGTCAAGACCAGTCTGGCGCCAGGTTCCCGCGTGGTCACCGATTACCTTGAAAAAGCCGGATTAATGAAATCGCTGGAAGCGCTTGGTTTCAATCTTGTCGGGTACGGCTGCACCACCTGCATCGGCAACTCGGGTCCGCTGTCCGAGCCGGTGGTGGAGGCGATCAAAGCCGGCAACCTGGTGGTCGGGTCAGTGCTTTCAGGAAACCGCAATTTCGAAGGGCGCATCAGCCCATACACCCGCGCCAGTTACCTGGCCTCTCCCCCAATGGTGGTCGCCTACGCTCTGGCCGGCACGTTAAACATCAACTTCGCTGAAGATCCTATCGGCGTTGGCAAGGACGGCAAACCTGTTTACCTAAAAGACATCTGGCCGACCTCCATCGAAGTGCAGGAGGCAGTCCGTCAAAATATCGGCCCGGAAATGTTTACTGAAGCTTACTCGTCGTTGTACTCCATGAGCAAAGAATGGAACGACATTCAGAGCACTGGCGGCGACCTTTATGCCTGGGACGAAGAATCAACCTACATCCAGCTGCCACCCTTCTTTGAAACCTCGGTTGGCGCTTCCGGGGTTGTCCCGACCATTATGGGCGCACGTGCGCTGGCAGTGGTGGGAGATTCGATCACCACCGACCATATTTCGCCCGCAGGTTCGATAGCTGTCAACAGCCCAGCCGGTCAATACCTGATGGAGCACGGTGTAAAACCCAGTGACTTTAATTCTTACGGCTCCAGGCGCGGCAATGACCGGGTCATGACCCGCGGGACGTTCGCGAATATCCGATTAAAAAACCTCATGGTACCAGGCGTCGAGGGCGGCTTCACCCGCTTCCTGCCGACCGGCGAAACGATGACCATTTTCGATGCCTCCCTGCGCTACCGGGAAGCAGGCGTTCCCCTGGTGGTGATTGCCGGCAAAGAGTACGGCACCGGCTCTTCACGCGACTGGGCCGCCAAAGGCGTACTGCTGCTGGGAGTCAAAGCCGTGCTTGCCGAGTCCTTTGAGCGCATTCATCGTTCTAACCTGGCCGGGATGGGCGTGCTGCCGTTGCAATTCCTGCCCGGTAAAAACGCCGCCGCGCTCGGTCTGACCGGTGAAGAGGTATTTGAAATTCACAATATTCAAAATAACCTGACACCCGGCGCGCATATTCATGTGCATGCGATCAAATCCGACGGGACCGTAATTCATTTCGATACCATTCTGCGGCTGGACACAGCCTTGGATGTACTTTATTATCGCAACGGCGGCATCATGCCGGCGTTGGTGAATAAATTACTGGCAGATTGACAAGCAGGGCTGTTCCAAGCGAAGTCAAATAAGCGGAGATACATTCGACGGTAGCGAAATTAAAAAAAACACAAGCCATAACGATTCATGGTCGGTAGGGGCACGGGGATTTTCAAATTACGACACATCGGAAGGGAGACCCCGTGCCCAGGCTATGAAACGAACTATTGTCGAGGTTGAACCATGGCGAATCTTTATTCCTTCTTATGCCCAAAGTAGGGAAATGCATGAACACACGGGCACGGGGCATGCTCCGGGTTGGCTTGCTGACACAATCCCCGTGCCCCTACTGCTACTGCCAGCAAGCCCACTGGCTTCGACAAGCTCAGCCAGCGGACGGCTAAATAACCA
>MGMG01000047.1 GCA_001796355.1 Chloroflexi bacterium GWB2_54_36
AACGCTGCTGCTGCAATTTAGCCAATGGCATTTCGCTGCCAGTGCTTTTTTCCCATTCCATTCGAAATGTTTTCTTTGGCTGCATTTTCGCACTGATGACTTATCTACTGAAGGGAATGAACTGGGTAAAAGGATTCACAAACAACTCAATTTGGTGGATGAAAAACAGGAACAAATGGCTCCCCCCTATTTATAAACCCTTTCCTCCTTTGCGGCATTTGCTTCCCCCCTGGAAGAACAAAAGAATGATCGATCTCTTCTGGGGACCGAGGACCTTATCGATATCAGAAATATTACGCTCCCCTACTATTTCCTTTACCTTTGTCCGCAATTATTATGACAAATTGATGTTTAAACCAAGTTAATTTGACACTATAATCATATTCATGACTTTGAATGTGATTGATGGCACTGCCCCATCACTCAAACCACTGGACGCCCAGGTTCAGGTGTTTAAAACCCTGACCCACCCCGCGCGCATCGCCATTCTCAATCTGCTGCGAGATGGAGAACATTGCGTTTGCCACATGGAAGCCTTCCTTGGTTTCCGGCAGGCTTACATCTCGCAGCAATTGTCCGTGCTGCGTGAAGCCGGGTTGATTCAGGACCGGCGTGACGGTTGGAATATTTATTATCGGGTGACCAATCCCCAGATTTACGTTGTTCTCGACGCAGCCAGTCAGTTGACCGGTCAGCCCACAGCCGGGACAGCAAAACCGGAAACTACCTGCCCCTGCCCGCATTGCAATCCCAAAGAATAGCCAAACTACCAGGCGTTTTAGACTTACTTAGACTAATTTTCGAAAAGGAGACAAAAATATGATCAACATCAAAGTTCTTGGATCGGGCTGCCCCAATTGCAAACGGGTGGAAGCCGTTGCCCGCAAAGCGGTCGAAACCCTCGGCCTTGAGGCTGAAGTGGAAAAAGTGACCGACTTTGACGAAATTATGAAATGGCCGATTCTTTCCACCCCAGGGCTGGTGATCAACAATAAGGTAGTTTCAGCAGGCCGTATTCCCAGCGAAGCCGAAGTGGCCAACTGGTTGAAGGCTGCATAACCTGCATCTTCGAAGGAATTATGGATTCAATACTCGCATACGCTGGGAACCTGCTCTGGTCTGGCTGGACCGGGCTGCTGGATTACCTGGCAGCCCATGTTTTATTGTGCCTGGTGCCGGCATTTGTCATTGCCGGTTTCATGAGTTCCATGATCCCCAAGGAAGCCATCACCCGCTTTCTTGGCCCCAAAGCCTCCAAATGGATCAGCTATCCTGCCTCCGCTTTTGGCGGTTTCATCCTGGCAGTTTGCTCGTGCACCATACTGCCGCTCTTTGCCGGCATTTGGAAGCGCGGCGCAGGGCTGGGTCCTGCCATCACCTTCCTGTTCGTCGGACCAGCCATCAACATCCTGGCGATCACCTACACTGGCGCGGCCATCGGGTTTGATGTCGCTATCAGCCGCCTGGTGCTATCCATCGCCTTTGGCATCATCATCGGGATGATCATGGCCTGGGTTTTCCGCAAGGAAGAACTTACGCGTACCGCAGAAATAGCTGCCAGCGGCGTGTTTGACCAAAACGCCGGTGTCAAGTCCGCGGTGTGGGTTATCTTCGGTCTGCTGCTGGCAGTTTTAATTGTTGGAACCCTGCAGGTAGGCTTGCTGACCAATGTTTATGCTGAAATAACGCTGCCAGTAGACCTCACTGCGGGCTGGGCAACCATGCTTTCCACCTTAAACCTGACGGTGCAGGGGGCCGTGCTCATCCTGATGCTGGTCTTCATCGGGATAACCGCCTGGAAGGGTTTCCGGAATATTTTTGAGGGATTCAACGGCTGGGCCTATACGGCAATCGCATTAATCGCCCTGACGATCCTGATTGCCGCACCCAAGGAACAGGTCGGGTCGCTGATCATTGGCATCAATGGTCGATTGGTTGGCGAAATTGTTCTGCTGGCGGCCACCGGCATTGTTGCTGCCCGCTTTTTTACGAAGGATGAACTGGCCGGCTGGATCTTCGAGACCTGGAAGTTCGTCAAGCAGATTTTCCCGCTCTTGATTATCGGCGTGTTCGCTGCCGGCATCGTCAAGGTGATCATTCCAGAGACCTGGGTGCGCACCGTAGCCGGTCAAAACACTATCTGGGCAAATATCATCGGCGTACTGTTTGGCGTATTCATGTATTTCCCCACGTTGGTCGAAGTCCCGATTGCCCGCATGTTCCTCGACCTTGGCATGGCGCGCGGTCCGCTGCTTGCCTACCTGCTGGCCGATCCCGAACTTTCGCTCCAGTCCATCCTGGTATTGAATGGGGTTATGGGCAAAAAGAAGACCGGCGTCTATGTCGGGTTGGTCGCCGTGCTAAGCACACTGGCTGGTTATCTTTTCGGCGTCGTCATCGCCAGCCTGTAAGCGGTTGTCTCCGATCCGAATTGGATAGGAGAATAAACAAACGGAATTGGGCAGGGCTTTATTCGCCCATACTGCGCTGCTCTTGAGCACAACTCTGGACGCCAAATATACCGATTGTGCTCATCCAGATGGACAGCTATCGCATGGATAAAAATCAGGGCTGCTCCCCCTAAAAGCAGCCCTGCCCCCTTCTTAGCAAACGTCTGAACTGGCTGCGCCAGCCGTTATTTCGCCTTTGTACAACCGCTTTTGCAGCCAGAAGGCCACATTGACCAGCCCGATCATGACCGGCACCTCCACCAGCGGACCAATCACCGCCGCAAAGGCCTGCCCGGAGTTGAGTCCGAATACCGCCACCGCGACGGCGATCGCCAGTTCAAAATTATTGGAGGCGGCGGTGAAGGACAGCGTCGTGGTCTGCTTATAATTTGCCCCCACTGCTTTGCCCATAGCAAAGCTGACCAGGAACATAACCACAAAGTAGATCAGCAACGGAATGGCAATGCGGATCACATCCAGCGGGATGCGGACGATCAGATTGCCCTTGAGCGAGAACATCACCAGGATGGTGAACAACAGCGCGATCAGTGTTATCGGGCTGATTTTCGGGATAAAGGTCTTGTAATACCATTTCTTGCCTTTCACGCGGGTGAGCACCATGTTGCTGATGAAACCGGCGATGAAGGGAATGCCCAGGTAGATGAATACGGATTTTGCAATCTCGCCAATCGTGATGTGAACGGCTGCGCCTTCCAGTCCAAACCAGGTGGGCAGCACGGTGATAAACACGTACGCATAGACACTGTAGAAGAGCACCTGGAAAACGCTGTTGAAAGCCACCAGCCCTGCTGCGTAGTCGGTGTCGCCCTTCGCCAGTGAGTTCCAGACGATGACCATGGCTATACAACGCGCCAGGCCGATCATGATCAGTCCTGACATGTATTCCGGAAAGCCGCGCAGAAAAATGATCGCCAGCGCGAACATCAAAACCGGCCCAATGACCCAGTTTTGCAGCAGCGAAAGGCCGAGCACCTTCCAGTCGCGGAAAACTTTGCCCAACTCGTTGTAATGCACCCTGGCCAGCGGCGGATACATCATCAGGATCAGCCCAATGGCAATGGGGATGTTGGTGGTGCCCACCGAAACTGTCTTGTTGAACCCTTCCACTACACGGGGGAATAAATAGCCCAGGCCCACGCCCACTGCCATGGCCAGGAAAATCCACAGCGTTAAATAGCGATCCAAAAATGACAGCCGTTGGGTCACACTTTTATTTTCCATTCAATGCCTCGCTCAGAATTAAGATGACTTGGATGAACTGAGAGTATTACAGGATAGCTCCGGGTCGATGCCCGGGTTGCACTGCGGGCAGGGGCAGCCGGCAACCGGCCGGAGGGCCAGGGCAGATAATGCGCCCGGCGTCATGCCGGCAAAAACGGCAGCCTGCTCGATTACCGCAAGTACCCCCGGTTGGACCAGCCGATAAAAAATGTTCCGGCCTTCGCGCTGCGCCGTGACCAGGTTGGCCTTGCGCAGCACCATCAAATGCTGAGAAATGCTGGCCTGGCGCAGCCCCAGCACTGCCTCCAGATGGCAAACACAGGCCGGCTCATTGCCGATAATTGCCAATATTTGGATGCGTACGGGCTGCCCGATGATGGCGAACAGGTGAGAAATTTGGGTTTCGGGGGAACTTGCAGGGTATATATTCGCAGTCACGAATATATTATAAGCCGTAAACGAACCTGCGGCTATGGTCGACGGTCATAAATCCGGGGATGAGCTTTATCACGATTTTTAGCCAGCAAATCCCCAAACAAGCCAATTTCCAAGCTTATTCACAGAGGATACTGTGATCGCGCCGGTCTCCGCTCACACCCGCAGGGTGCCCTGCGGGCAGAGCGCCCTGCGGGTGACCGAGTTGGGGAACATAACCAATTGCGCCAATTGTAGGGTGCGTTCCGCCCAAAGGGCGCTCTGTGAGCAGTTCTGAACGCACCAATCCTCAGCTCGGTGCGTTCGACCCAAGCCGCGATCGGCAGGGGTGCCATCTCTTGAGAAGTTTGATTTTTTTTCACCGGGTCGAACTGCACCCTACGAAAACCGGAGACCTCCGGTCAGGCGACGCACGTGGTCATGAGACCGGTGCGATCGCATTAAAAAAACCGGCGGGATTTCCCACCGGTTTCATTTTTCCTTCTTCTTCTACACCTTCTCGGCCAGGAACCGCGCGCCTTCGCGCAGCGCCTGGTAATTGAGCGGCAACAATCGGTGATGCTTTTCCGGCAGGTGTTCGCGCAACGATTTCTCCACCGCTTCCAAAGGCAGCAACGGTACGTTGGCCAGCAGCGCGCCAAGCAGCACCATGTTGGTCATCTTCTTGTCGCCCAGTCCCTCGGCAATCTCGTTGCCGGGTACCATCACGGAGTGAATTTCCTTGCGGGTGACGGGGCGGTCCACCATGGACGAATTGACGATCAAATGCCCGCCCTCTTTGACCAGCGACTCGTATTTATCCAACGAGGGCAGGTTCATGGCCACCACCGCCGCCGGGTAGCGCACCTGCGGTGAGCCAATTTCCTCATCGGAGACGATGACCGTGCAGTTGGCGGTTCCGCCGCGCATCTCCGGGCCGTATGAAGGGATCCAGGTTACCTCCAGGCCGTTGTCCATGGCTGCATACGCCACGACCTGCCCGGCAAACAGCACGCCCTGACCGCCAAAACCGGCAAAAATGATCTCAGTCTGCATGGCGTTCTCCTTTAGCCCTTGATCTCAGCGACAGCCGGGTTGACTTTGTAGTCGCCCAGCGGGTAGTATGGAATCATGTGCTCTTCCAGCCATTTGAGCGAATTCTGCGGGGTCATTTCCCAGTTGGTCGGGCAGGTGGAAAGCAGCTCGACCATCGAGAAGCCAAGACCGCGCAATTGCACCTCAAAGGCAGTGCGGATGGCTTTTTTCGCCAAGCGGATATTCTTGGGATCGTGCAGGCTGCGGCGCACCACGTAGCTGGCGCCGTCCAGCGTTGCCAGCAATTCCGAGGCGCGAATCGGGTAGCCCTGTGTTTCAACATCGCGTCCGTTCGGTGACGAGGTCGTCTTTTGGCCGGGCAGCGTAGTCGGGGCCATCTGACCGCCGGTCATGCCGTAATTGGCGTTATTCAGGAAAAAGACCGATATATTTTCACCACGGGCGGCGGCGTGCACAATTTCAGCCATGCCGATCGAAGCCAGGTCGCCGTCACCCTGATAGGTCAAAACCACTTTGTCGGGGAACACGCGCTTGACGCCGGTTGCCATGGCGGGGGCGCGGCCGTGCGGCGCCTGGACGAAGTCGAAGTTCATGTAATTGTAGGCAAAAACCGAGCAGCCGACCGAGGCGACGCCAATCGTGCGCTCGCGCAGCCCCATCTCATCGATCACTTCCGCGATCAGGTGGTGCGCCACGCCGTGGGTGCAGCCCGGGCAGTAATGGGTGTTGGTTTTCGTCAGCGAATCAGGCCGTGCGTAAACGATAACTTCTTCTTGAGTATCCATTCGCTGCTCCTATTAGTTCAAAGTACCCATGCGCGCCAGCCAGCGGTCACGAGGGTGACCTTCCAGCGTTAGCGGACCTTTGGCCAGGCGGCGGATTTCGTCCAGGACTTCATCCGGCAGCGGCACGATGCCGCCCAGTCGGGCAAAGAATTCCACCGGCGCTGCGCCTTTGGCGATGCGGCGGATATCTTCCAGCATCTGGCCCGAATTCATCTCGACCACCAGAATACCCTCGACCTGTTTGGCCAAATCTTCCACCACTTTTTCGGGGAAGGGATTGAGGGTAATGGGGCGCAGCAGCCCAACCGGGATGCCTTCGGCGCGCGCCGCCCTCACGGCAGTGAGCGCCACCCGGCCGGAAGAGCCAAAGCCGATGACGGCAAATTTGGCGTCTTCCATGTAATAGGTCTTGTAGCGGATTTCATTGGCCTGGACTTCCTGCCAGCGGCGCAGCATGCGCAGATTGGCGGCCTCTTCTTGCGGCGGGTCCAGGTAAATGGAACTCAAAAAGCGGCGTTCGCGATCTTTGGCGCCAGTAACCGCCCAATCGGGATATTCGGTGCGTAGCGGCTGGAAGGGCGGCATTTCCGCCGGTTCCATCATTTGGCCGATGCTGCCATCCAGCAGCACCACGCAAATGGAGCGGTATTTTTCCGCCAGGTCAAAGGCCAATACGGTCAGGTCAACCGATTCCTGCACGGAGGACGGCGCCAAAACGATCAGGTTGTAATCGCCGTGGCCGCCGCCGTGGACGATCTGATTGTAGTCGGACTGCGCGGGAGCAATGTTACCCAGGCCTGGCCCGCCGCGCATCACATCCACCAGAACCGCCGGAATTTCGGTGCCGGCGATGTAAGAGACTCCCTCCATCATCAGGCTGACGCCGGGGCTGGAGGACGAAGACATCACCCGCGTACCGGTACAGGCTGCGCCGTACACCATGTTGATCGCGGCTAATTCACTTTCCGCCTGAACGAATGCGCGCCCCAACTGCGGCATGCGGGCCGACATGTACTCTAATAATTCGGTCTGCGGGGTGATCGGGTAACCAAAATAGGCGGCGCACCCGGCTCGCACTGCCGCTTCGGCAATTGCGTTGTTCCCTTTCCATAATTCGCGCGTCATATTCGCCTCCTATGCTCCCGCGGGAATCGCGCGCCGTGCGCGCAGATCTTCCCGGTAAACCGTGATGGCGGCGTCGGGGCACACGATGGCGCAAATTCCACAGCCTGTGCAGCCGTCTTTGAACAATGAAGCCGGGTGATAACCCTTGGCGGTAATGCGGTCAGGGTTCAGCGCAATAACCGCTTGCGGGCAAGCCCCAACACACAACTCGCATCCCTTGCAGTACAAATCACTGACGATAATCCGTCCCTTGGGGGGCATTCAGTTCCTCCTCATTCTGTCTTTACCAGGATTAAAACTAAAATCAGCCGCGATGCTCGGTGCTCTATGATTATGGGGCTGTTTTCAGATAATACATAGTGTCAACCGTCACACAGGGCAAAAACATATTTCCTCAATATTGCTATTATGAAGGTAAAATTTGTCTTATTGAAAGAATTGAACCACACAATCTGGACAGTAGCAGCTATTCCATAAATAATAGCTTGAATGTCATGCTGCCCACACTCACAGAGCACCCTTCGGGTGGGGCACGCTGCGCGTGAACGAAGTGAAGCATCTCGCGATGGGCCGGGAGACCCTTCGCTTACGCTCAGGGTGACATCCATTGCGGTCTTTCCTCTTAGAAACCGATCGGATTGAAATATCCTGGGCTTAATCCCCTCTCCGGTTTTATGCAATTTATATGATACAATTGATTTTAATTAAGGGAACTTATGGCCTACGACCGCTTTGGACGCAACATCCATTACCTGCGCATCAGTCTGACCGACCACTGCAACCTGCGCTGCGTGTACTGCATGCCGGAGGATATGACCTTCCGCCCCAATGCCGAAATGCTGCAGGATGACGAAGTGCTGCTGCTGGTGCGCCTGTTTGCCAGCCTGGGATTTGACAAGATCCGGCTGACAGGTGGAGAACCCACCGTGCGGGCGCACGTAGTTGATCTGGTGCGCGAAATTGCCGCCGTGCCGGGTATTCGGTCGCTTTCCATGACGACCAACGGGGTGCTGCTTGGCAAACTGGCTCAGCCGCTCAAAGATGCTGGCCTGCAGCGCGTCAACATCAGCCTTGACACGCTGGACACCGTTCGCTTTAAAAAAATCACGCGCTGGGGTTCATTTGACCAGGTCTGGGATGGCATTCAAGCCTCCGAAGCAGCCGGGCTGACCCCGGTCAAGCTGAATGCGGTGGTGGTGCGCGGCTTCAATGACCAGGACATTGCCGGCATGGCGGCCTTGACGCTGGACAACCCCTGGCAGGTGCGTTTTATCGAGATGATGCCCTTCGGCGGCGCCACCGATTTGCAGCGCCAGCAGGTGGTCACCGCAGCGGAAATGCGCGGCCAGATCGAAGCAGCGCTAGGACCGCTGACGCCGGGCAACAACGGCAAACTGGACGGCGAGGCGCGCATTTTCCGCCTGCCGAACGCCAAAGGCGAACTCGGCTTCATATCCTCGGTCACCGCGCCATTTTGCGCTGCCTGCACCCGCGCCCGCCTGACCGCTGACGGCAAGCTGCGCCTATGCCTGCTGCGCGATAAAGAGGTGGACCTGCTCACCCCGCTGCGCGCGGGCGCATCGCTCGAGCAACTGCGTCAGATCGTCCTGGATGGGGTATGGGTCAAGCCGTGGGGACATGGGCTGGCGGAAGGCGAGTTTGCCACCAACCGGGTCATGAGCGAAATCGGGGGATAGAGTAGGCGTGCCACGTGCCAAGCGCCAGGTATCACGACAGAAGACAGTCGGAACAATAATTCGGGATTGACCCAATAGCAGGCCGCGATTGGAAACCAGTTTCCGCCGCAAAAGCTAACTAAGGCTGTCTCAAAAGAATAATTTTGTCATTTATTCCACCACATATGCGGGATGGGGTGGAACCCATCCCCTACAGGTAGGGGCGGGTTTCCACGCCCGACCGCTTTTGGGACAGCCCCTACGAAATTATCTTTTGAGGTTATCTCCTGCGGCTGCTACAGCGCGCTTAAACCAGGCTTTCGACAATCGTGGCTTCGCCCTGGCCTACGCCCACGCACAGCATCGCCATGCCGTAATACGGCCGGGCTGCCTGCGGCGCGCGGCGCGACATCTCGTGCAGCAGCGTGGTTAAAATGCGCGCCCCGGAACATCCCAGCGGGTGGCCCAGCGCCACAGCGCCGCCGTTGACATTGACAATTTCCTCGGAAAGCCCCAGTTCGCGGATAACCGCCAGCGACTGAACAGCAAAAGCCTCATTGAGCTCTACCAGACCAAGCTGTTCGATGCTCAATCCTGCCCTGGCCAGCGCCTTGTGTGCCGCCGGTACCGGGCCGATACCCATGATCCGCGGGGGTACACCTGCAACCGCCGCGGAAAGCACGCGCGCCATGGGTTTCATACCCAACGCTGCAGCCTTTTCGGCGCTCATCACCAGCAGGGCGGCTGCGCCGTCGTTCAACCCGGAGGAGTTGCCGGCGGTCACCGAGCCGTCTTTGCGGAAAGCCGGTTTGAGCTTCGCCAGCGACTCCAGGGAGGTATCCCGCCGCGGACGTTCATCCTGGCTGACCATGACCGGATCGCCTTTGCGTTGCGGTACCGGCACCGGGACAATTTCGGCCGCAAACCGTCCGGAATCCATGGCAGCCACGGCGCGCTGGTTGCTCTGCAGGGCAAAAGCATCCTGGTCAGCGCGGCTGATGCCGGTCATATCGGCAATATTTTCAGCGGTCACGCCCATCGATTCGGTGCCGTACAGTTCTTCCATTTGTGGATTGGGGTAGCGCCAGCCAAGCGTGGTGTCGTAGGCCGTCAGGTTGCCAAAGGGATAGCTGTGCTCAGCTTTGGGCAGCGAGTAAGGCGCGCGCGACATGCTCTCCACGCCGCCGGCGATAAAAATATCGCCCTCGCCAGCGCGAATAGCCCTCACCGCCATGTTGACCGCGTTCAAGCCGGACGCGCACAGGCGGTTGATAGTCACCCCGGCGGTTTCAACCGGCAGCCCGGACAATAGCGCCGCCATGCGCGCAACATTGCGGTTATCCTCGCCGGCCTGGTTGGCGCAGCCGAAATAAACTTCCTCGATCTGGTTGGTCGGCACATGGGTGCGTTCGACCAGCGCCCGGATGACATGCGCAGCCAGGTCGTCCGGGCGCACACTGGAAAGCGTCCCGCCCAGCGCGCCAATCGGCGTGCGGACTGCATCTACGATGACAACTTCCATCACAAAACCGCTCCTTCTTCCATATGTATAGGGCCTGCCCAGCCGTTAAATCAGATTAACGTCGTGCGACCCCGATTCTTTCGTTCCTGCCGGGGTGACCCGGACAAATTCAGCATTCTCCCACAGTACCGGAATAGTGCGCGCCCCGGCGTAACTCATCCCGGAACGCACTCCGCCGGCAACCTGGATCAATATATCCGCAACGTCGCCGCGGTATGGCACGAATGCCTCCACCCCCTCCGGCACGACCTCGGTCCAGTCCTCTTCGGTGAACTCCACCACGGTGTTATCCAGTTTGCGCCGTTCGACATTGGCTGAAAGCGACGCCATGCCGCGCACCACCTTGTAGCGCCGGCCATCGCGCACAATTTCAGCACCGGGCGCTTCTTCAGTGCCAGCCAGCATCGACCCTAGCATCACGGTGCTGGCGCCGGCTGCCAGGGCTTTGGTCACATCGCCTGAAGTGCGCATGCCACCGTCCGCGACCAGCGGCAAATCGAGTTTGCGGCTGACCTCAGCGCAATCTGCGATGGCCGTCAACTGCGGTACGCCAAACCCGGTGACAATCCGGGTGATGCAGATCGAACCTGCCCCAACCCCAACTTTGATCGAATCCGCGCCAGCATCCGCCAGTTCGCGCACGCCATCGCCCGTGGCAACATTTCCGGCCATGACCCCCGTGCCGGGGAACGATTGCTTTAGCCTTTTGACCATCTGGATCGTATGGTCCGAGTCCCCGTGGGCAATATCTACCACCAGCAAATCGGCCCCCGCCTCGATGCAGGCAGCAGCGCGTTCCACGTCTTCACTGCGCACGCCTAGCGCTGCCCCCACTCGCAACCGTCCGAGCTGGTCTTTGGTGGCATGCGGGTGCTCCTGGATTTTGACAATATCCTGCGCGGTGATCAAACCAGTCAGGGTTCCGGCCGGGGTGATCAGGGGCAGCTTCTCCACGCGCGCCTGGTACAGTTTTTCGCGCGCTGCTTCAAGCGTTTCATTGGTTCCAGCCACCACCAACCGCTCACGCGGGGTCATCACGGCGCGTACCGGCAATAAGGGATCGGTCGCCAGCAGCACATCGCGGGTTGTGACCATCCCAGCCAGCCTGCCACTTTCGTCAACCACCACCAACCCGCCAACGTTTTCATCAACCATAACCTGGCGCGCTTGCGCAACGCTGGCATCCGGCGAAATCGTAAGCGGGTTATGCACGACCAGGCTTTCAGCGCGTTTTACCTTCCGCACCTGTTCAGCCTGGCGCTCGAGACTCATAAAGCGGTGCAGTACACCAATCCCGCCGTGCTGCGCCATGGCAATCGCCATGGACGCCTCAGTCACGGTGTCCATATTTGCAGAGATGATCGGCAGGTGAAGTTGGATTTCGCGGGTCAACTGGGAGGATAAATCAATATCCTGCCGGCTGCGGATGGAGGAATGGCGCGGCACAAGCAGCACATCATCAAAGGTTAAGGCGATATCCGGGCGGAGTTTCATTACACACCTCACCAGCAATAAGGGTTCTACAGGTATTGTACAATACAACCATGGGGTTGTCATCTTGCCTGCCGCGAGACTGGTATGCCCGCGATCCGCTGCTAGTAGCGCGCGACCTGCTGGGTATGCACCTGGTGCGCCTGCTGGATGGGCAGGTGCTGCGCGGGGTGATCAGCGAAACCGAAGCCTACCGCGGCGAGGAAGACCTGGCCTGCCACGCGCGGGTTGGCAGGACGCTGCGTACGGCGGTGATGTACGGCCAGCCGGGGGTGGCTTATGTTTATTTCACCTACGGTATGCACTGGTGCCTTAACGCAGTCTGTCTGCCGCCGGATTTTCCGGCAGCAGTGCTGATTCGCGCCGTCGAGCCGGTTGACGGGTTGGCGGTGATTACTGCCCGCCGCGCGGGACGGCTGCGCGCCCGGTGGACGGACGGGCCGGCCAAATTGACCCAGGCGTTCGGCGTCGATGGGCAGCAGAACGGCGTGGACCTGACCTCGCAGGCTGGCGGCCTGTGGATCGAGGCCGGTGAGTCCGTGCCGGATGAACAGGTTATCACCGGCCCGCGCGTAGGCATCAGCAACGTTCCAGAACCCTGGCGTTCTGTCCCCTGGCGCTTCCGGGTAAAACCTTAACCATGGAGAAAACTTGTAGCGCAAACTTTTAGTTTGCGAGGCGAACTGAAAGTTCGCCCTACATCTGCCAAGTGCCAGGTATTGGCAATCGCTATTTACGTCAATCAATGGATTGTGGCGGGATAGTTTCAAAGATTGTACAATCGCATGAATCTCTTTATAATTCCCTGGCACGTGTGATTTCCCACCACCTTCAGGAGGACGATGTTTCGTAAAAACCCACCCACCAGCCCGATTGCTGTGACGCCCATCGAGCGCGTCACATCCGTGCTCGGGCCTGGTATTAACTGGAAAGGCGATCTCCACGGCAGCGGCGGCATTCGCATCGAAGGCACTTTTGACGGTGAAATTGCAGTGCGCGGCCTGGTCGTGGTCGGCGAGACCGGCCGGGTGAACTGCGAGGAACTGCGCGCCAATAGCGTGGTGATCGCCGGATCAGTGCGCGGAAATATTATTGCCGAAAAAATCGAAATCCGCTCCACTGGCCGTGTCTGGGGCGACGTGACCACGGTCGCCTTCGCCACCGAGGAAGGCGCCTTCTTACGCGGTCAAGTACGCATGGAGGAAAAAATCGAATTGCAGTTCGAGACTCCTTCAGAACCCGCCACCCCGGATGAAACTGCAGCCACCCCAACGGAATCCCAGGGGGATCAACCCGCTTGACCACTACCGATATCATCGCTTTCGCCAGCGAGATACTGGGCGTCATCGCTGCAACCATGCTGTTGACTCTCAGTCCGCGCTTCAAGCAGCACACCCCAGTCAGTTTCCGCTTCCCGCAGCGCGAGGTCATCGCCGCTGCGTTGGTGACTGTCGCAGTGTTTATTGTCGGGTTTGTGGTTTTTCGCGGACCCAGCCCGGCGCCTATCACCGGGTTGTCCGGCTCGACCCCGACGCTCGACGCGTTACTCCAACACCTGACCGTAGCTGGCACGGGTGTTGTTCTGGTGGCAATTGCCCTCCTCTACCGCCGTCAGCCGGTTCGCAGCGCCGGTTGGAACCGCCCGCTGCTGACGCCTGCCTTCCAGGTGGGCATCGCTGTCATCTTGCTGACCATTTTCCTGCGCGGCAAGATCACCCTGCTCTTTGACGGCATTACCACTGCCGAAACCAGTGCGCTGCTGGTCGTCGCCGCATTGGGACTGGCTGAAGAGACCCTTTTCCGCGGCTACATCCAGCCGCGCCTGTCCTCCCAACTGGGCAATATCCCTGGCTGGCTTGTGACTTCCGGGCTGTTCGCCCTCTGGCAAATTCCGCGCCTGTGGGGTGAGCCTACCGAGACCGTACTGATCGGGGTTGGAATCGGACTGGTGCAGGGTCTCGTGGCCGGCTGGATGATGCAAAAGTGCCAGCATGTGCTTGCGCCCGGGCTGTATCGCGCCATTTCCGGCTGGATTGCATTTTTAGGTTAGTCCATTCGACATTCATCCTTTCCAGAAAGTCACTCCGTTTATGAGCAAATCCATCCCGCCCATCGTACCCATGTCATCGCCTGATTTGACCGATGCAGAACGCCAGGCTGTTCTGGCCGTGCTGCAAACACCCAACTTGAGCATGGGTCCGCAAATCACAGCCTTTGAAGCAGCATTCAGCGCCTATACGGGCTTTCGCCATGCCATCGGTGTGAATTCCGGCACTGCCGGATTGCACCTATGTGTGCGCGCCGCTGGTATTGGTTTTGGCGATCTGGCGTTAACCACTCCCTTCTCGTTTGTGGCCTCCACCAACGCCTTGCTCTTCGAACAAGCCGTACCGGTATTTGTCGACGTCGATCCGCTGACGGGTAACATGGATCCCCAGCTAACGGCCCAGGCTGCCCGTGACTTACACGAGGGCGGCAGCGCCGCCCAACGCTGGCTGCCGCGTAAAGGCGCCCAACCTGGTGCAGCGCTCAAGGCCGTTCTGGGGGTGGACGTGTTTGGTCAACCCGCTGACTGGGATGCCCTGCATGCGATCGCCAATCCATACAACCTATCCCTGATCGAGGATTCCTGCGAGGCGCTTGGCGCAGAGTATAAAGGCCGCAAAGCCGGAACCCTGGCTGAAATGGCCGTTTTTGCTTTTTATCCCAACAAACAAATCACCACCGGCGAAGGCGGGTTGATCCTCACCAATGACGATCAGGCGGATGGCCTTATGCGCGCGCTGCGCAATCAGGGGCGTGCCCCCGGCGATACCTGGCTCTCGCACACGCACCTGGGTTACAACTACCGGCTGGACGAGTTGAGCGCTGCTCTGGGCGTGGTGCAGATGAGCCGGCTGGAAGAGCTGTTGCTTAAACGCGAGCAGGTGGCTGAATGGTACCGTCTTCGCTTGAGCCGCATAGCAGGCGTCACAGCCCCGTGTATCGACAAAAATACCACCCGCACCAGTTGGTTCGTGTACGTCATTCGGGTCGATCGCGGCGTTAACCGTGAAGCGCTTGCGCAGCGCCTGGCAGACCGCGGCGTACCGGTGCGGCCGTATTTCCTGCCCATCCACCTGCAACCCTACATGGTCGAGCGCTTTGGCTACCAACCCGGTGATTTTCCGGTCACCGAGGATCTTGGCAAGCGCGGTCTGGCGCTGCCTTTCTCCGGCGTGATGACCGAAGAACAGGTTGACCTGGTTTGCCGCACACTGGAGGAAGTTCTGTAACGGATGGCTGCCGGGCTGCCCATAACTTTTCTTCCTCCTCGCCGGCGTGCATTGCTGATGCACGTCCTGGCAGCGGCCGCATTTCTGGCAGTCAGCGCGATCAGCCTGGTTTTTGCCCTGCAGCAGCAAGTCAGCGGCGTTTTTGCAATTCTTCTGCTGGTCTCGCTGCTTTTTTTTATCCCCCTGCCGGTGGTCTTGTACCGCGCCTATGCGCTTTACACCGCCGCATACACGCTCGAACGCGATGGGCTGCGCATCCGCTGGGGACTGCGCGCAGAAGACATTCCGCTGACTGACATCGAATGGGTGCGGCCAGCCAGCGATTTGGGTTTCCACTTGCTGCTGCCACCGCTATCCTTCCCGGGCGCGATTTTAGGCTTGCGCCAGGTGGAAGAGCTGGGCGAGGTCGAATTTCTGGCCTCAGATAGCAGTACGCTGCTCTTGATTGCCGCCCCGCGAAAGGTGTACGCCATTTCGCCCGAAGACACCCGCGGCTTCCTGCGCTCCTTCCAAAATGCCATAGAAATGGGCAGCATTTCACCGCTGCCGGCCTACTCCGCGGAACCGGCCGCATTTGCCCGGCATGTGTGGGATGACCGCGTGGCGCGCGGTTTCCTGATTGCCGGCCTGGTTCTGACTGTGGGCCTGCTGCTGCTGGTCTCGTTAGCAATACCGGGCCGCACGGAAGTAACCCTGGGTTATAACGCCCAGGGGCTGCCGCTGGAACCGGTCCCGGCGCAACAATTGCTCTTGCTGCCGGTGTTGGGCATTTTTGTATATGTCATCAACCTGTTTATTGGCCTGTTTTTTTACCGCCGTGATATTGAACAACCGGTGGCGCTTTTGCTCTGGATCGCTTCAGCCGTCACACCCCTGTTATTAATCCTGGCCACCCTCTTAATTCTTTGACCCTGGAACCTGCCAGACGATGACCATAAATCCTTTTACAGTTGATTTTTCCTGGTTCCAACTGGCTGCCGGGTTCGGATTGGCGGTTCTGATCGCTGGCGCGGCTTTTGCCGCCCGCAGCCTGTCCACCTCTGGCGCGATTGCCGCCGCGCTGCTCGGTACCGCCATCTTTGGCCTGGGCGGTCTCCCGTGGGCGGTGCTGCTGGTTGGTTTTTTTGTTTCCTCTTCGCTGCTATCCCGCTTATTCAAGCGACGCAAATCAGCGGTGAACGAGAAGTTTTCCAAGGGCAGCCGACGGGATGCAGGTCAGGTGCTGGCAAATGGCGGCGTGGCCGGAGCGCTGGTCATTGCCCAGGCAATTTTTCCGTCCGCCGGGTTTCTGTGGGCTGCGGCAGTTGGAACTCTGGCAGCCGTAAACGCCGATACCTGGGCAACGGAATTGGGGGTGCTCAGCCGCCACGAGCCGCGCCTGTTGACCACCGGCCAAAAGGTGGAGAAAGGCACCTCCGGAGCAGTCAGTTGGGTTGGCACAGCAGCGGCCCTGGCTGGTGCAGCGGCCATTGGTGTGCTGGCAGTGATGGTTTGGCCGGAGTATGCCGGTGGAGCCAGTCTGGCAGCAATGCCCATTCGCCTTGGGTTGATCGCACTGGCCGGATTGGCCGGCTCCTTCGTCGATTCACTGCTGGGCGCGACGGTACAGGCGATTTACTACTGTCCAACGTGCGCCAAGGAAACCGAACGCCACCCACAACATTCCTGCGGTACAGCCACGCAACCAATTCGCGGCTGGAGCTGGTTGAACAATGACATCGTCAACCTGGCTTGCGCTTTGAGCGGCGCCCTGGCAGCATCGCTGTTAGCCGCAGTCTTTTGAAAATCTGGCTGAGACCTGGATAATCTGGTGATCAAAAAGCACAGCGCTGAAACGGTTTATACCGTTTACAACATATTGCTATCCGCCTTTTTTGCGTTGGCATTCACTGTAAACATGGTGTATTTCGTCACGACTGCGAAACTTGACCCCCTGCAACTGGTCCTGGTCGGCACCTCGCTGG
>MGMG01000048.1 GCA_001796355.1 Chloroflexi bacterium GWB2_54_36
GATTCCTTCAAAACCCAGGTTGGATTTTCTGGTGTAAGTTTACCACCGGGGGAGAAACCTGCGCAAGCGGAAGAATGGGATCGGCCGGAAGGCTTCGCTTCAGTGCCCGCAGGGGTATTGAAATCAGAGTAAATTCCCCATAGAATGGTTGTATTCTGACAAATGCACTTTTGTCCATTTACTCCGCGGGGGAGCGAAGAGAACAGGTGCGTAGCTGGAAGGGGGATGCATGGCAATCGTTTCAGAAACCCAAAAAACTCAAACCGTCAGCGGTCATCGCTGGGTCACTCTTGGGCTGATCCTGGCACTGCTCATTCTGCGTTATCTGGTAACCGCGTCTCAGATGGCATTCAGCAGCGTGTCCTGGGTTGCGCCAACCTACGAAGTTGGCACTTACCTGCTCACAGCAATCTTGCTCATCTGGGAAAGCCATTCTCTGCCCGATTACCACATTACCAATTTCGTCATCTGGCTGGTAATCCTCTTTAAGCCCTTAGAGACGATTTACCTGTCCAACCTGGCGCGGTTGAATTCTCCATTGGCATTTCCCAAAATCCCCGGCTTACTCATCTGGCTCATTGCCCTGGGATTGTTGTGGCATTTTCGAACCCGTCTGTTTACTAAAGGGGCGGTGCAAAAGCAGGATCTGCGGTGGGTGCTCCTGGGCGCTCTGGGCGGGTTGGTGGCGGTCCTCATAATTGCTTATCCCATGTCATTCCAGGTTTCCCCGCCTGATCCCCGCGGTAAATATTCTGTTTTATCCGTCTTGATCAACGGTCTAAAAACCATTCCGTATCAGATTGGGTATGCTGCCGTTAGCGAAGAGCCAGTCTTTCGCGGGTTCCTGTGGGGTTATTTGCGCAAGAATGGCTGGCGGGATGTGTGGATCTGGCTCTTCCAGGCCGGCCTGTTTAGTTTGGCGCACCTCTACTATATCAACACTGCTCCAATTAGTTTTTGGTTCATTGTGCCTCTACTCGCTCTCGTTCAGGGGTGGTTGGTCTGGCGTTCTCGCTCGATTGCCACCAGCATGGTAGCGCATGGTGTGGCGAACGGTTTGGGATATACAATGGGCTATCTGGTGGCGATTTTCCGATTGTAGCGGATGATGGTATTCAAGAACATTGCCCTCATGTGAGAGGTTGGCGCACGAACCGATAGACCATTCTGGTTCAGCACTGCATTGGCAAAATTAACGGCTATCCAATCCTTGCACTGAACTTAAAATTTCGTCCGCCTGGAAAATTCGATTTCGGGCATAACCGGTGATCTCGCGTACTATGCCAGCTTGTTCGAGTTTCGTCAGGTAGTCCTGAGCCGTCGAGAACTGGATTCCCAAACCTTCTGATACTTGCCTGACGGATACAATTGGCCGCGAAAAGAGGAAATCTACCACAGCCGACATTCTCTTTGGATTGCGGTTCTTGTCCACAAGGGCTTGGTATTTGTTTCGTATCTTCTGCAGGTGTTCCATGCGGAACACACTCGCACGGGCTTGTTCGCTCACCCCGCGCAAAAAGAAACACAGCCAGGCCTCCCAATCTCCTTCCCGTGAGACCTGGAGGAGCAGGTCATAGTATTGCTGGCGATAGCGTTCGATGTAGGCGCTAAGATTGAGCAGCGGCTGCGACAGCAGGCCCCACTCGTTCAACAGCAAGACGATCAAGAGCCGTCCAACCCTCCCGTTTCCGTCCAGGAAGGGATGGATGGCTTCAAATTGATAATGGACCATCCCAATTCGTATCAGAATTGGAATTTTATTTTCGGTGTGGATGAATTTCTCCAGGGCGTCCAATGCCAGATGCATTTCGTCCACGGGCGGCGGGACAAAAACAGCAGTGTCCGGGGTGCTCCCGACCGGGCCGATCCAATTCTGGCTGCGCCGGAACTCTCCAGGGGTCAGCGTACCCCCGCGAACATTTTCGGTCAGGATGGCGTGCAATTCCCGGATCAAACGCAAACTGACCGGTAAAGTTTTCAAACGTTCCAACCCGTACTCCATATCCCTAACGTAGTTGTACACCTCGCGGACATCATCCGTTCGCTCGAAGAAGGAAAGTTGAGCGGATTCATACGTGTAGAGATCAACCAATGAGGCATGTGTACCTTCGATGCGCGAGGAAATGACTGCTTCATCGCGAATAAACGGCTGGATCAATAGGCTTGGAAACGGAAATGAGCTGACCAGAGCTGCCAATCGGCCTAGATCCCGTTCAGCCTCCCCCAGAATGGTGACCAGCGGTAACGACCAAGTTAATTCTGGCGGCAGCGGATTGGGTAAAAACGCCCAAAAACCAGTGAGGGTGAGTACGGCCTTCCCGGCGGCATGGCTATGAAATTCTTTGGGGTTCATTGTGCAATTTCCATCGGCAAACAAAGGTTAAATATGGCAATCCCATATTAGCACTTTTAGTAGATAGTGCAAATAAGATAGGACTATATTACCACTTTGATAGCTAATTTAAATTTTAGATATTTGTATTTGCATGTTCTGCTACCCCTGCCTGATCGCAAGCCTTCAGATTTTTATCGCACAACCATAGTCATTAACGGTGGCAGGGGCGTCTTCCCGGACGTCCCTGCTTTTGAGCCAACACCGCTGAACAGATTTTCCAGCTTATGCGCTCATGACCCCCTGCGCGCCCAGCCACTCGCTTATGGTTGCATCAATCTGGTCGCGTACCTCACGGAAGACCGCCAGTGTTTCTTCTTCGTTGCCGTGAAAATCTGCCGGGTCATCGAACGGCCAGTGCAGCCGCATGCCCATGCCCGGAAAGATCGGGCACTTGTCTTCCGCCTTCGAACAGACGGTGATCAGATAGCCAAAGTGTTGTTTACCGATAAATTCGGTCAGAGCCTTAGAACGCAGTTCCGACGTGTCGATCCCAGATTCATTCAAAACGCGCAGCGTGTTGGAGTTCAACCCCTTTGGTTCCAGGCCAGCGCTGTACACTTCGAAATAATCTCCGGCGCGCTTGCGCAGGATGGCCTCTGCCATCTGACTGCGGGCTGAATTACCCGTGCATAAGAATAAAACCCTGGTTTTTGGCACTGCTGCCCCTTTGTTTTCTTCTATTCTAAATCACTTGTATTAAATTACGTCAAACGTCCGTTTATGGATTGGTTAACAAATTTTATATCGGCGGAATTCAAGAATTCCTGCTCCTTTGAGAAAATCACTCTAGTATCACCCTCTCCTTTCGTCTGTCTACCGATATAATAGTTAGATTACCTTAAATATCATAAATCAATGAGGCCTAAAACGATGAAAAATTACTGGGTAGGAATAATTCTCTTCATATTCATAGCAGGATGCTCACCAAAGGGATCGACCGGGGGAAATCCGTCGACCAAACAGGATGTCAAGGCCATCTTTGATATTCCGGCGGACCCCATCGCGGTCACGATCACAGCCGACGCAGACCGCCAGGCGGAGAAGGTGATTCCGGTGGAGGGCGGCTCACTCAGCGTCACTGCCAGCAACGGCAGCGTCTTTACCCTCGATGTTCCTGCCGGGGCGCTGGTAGTCGAGACGGTCATCCGTATGACCCCCGTCAATGCGCTCACTGGCCTGCCTTTTGGCGATGGAACAGCGTATACGGTGCAACTGGAACCGGAAGGTCTCCAGCTTTTTGCCGATGCCATCCTGACCATCACGCCCGCCGCTGAAATCCCGATCGACCACCAATTGTTTTTCGGCTACCAGGGGCAGGGCACGGATCTGATCCTCGCAGCGCCAGTGGTTGAATCGAGTGAAATCAAAATCCAGGTCTCGCATTTCAGCGGTTACGGCGTCACCAAAGGGCTGCTGGCGGATATCGAGCCGGTGCGTCAACGGCTGGGCGGCAGCGCGGAAGCCCGGCTTCGCAGCCGGATCGCTGAAGAGTTAGGCCGGGAGCGGCAAAAGCAATTGCTTGGCAGCGGCGAAGAGAGCTTGGACGTGGATTTTGAAGCTTACTTCAAGGAGTATGAGGAACAGGTGGTCAAACCACGCATTGCCGCTGCTGGTGAAAGCTGCGCTGCCGGGCGGCTGGCGCTGGAAACGGTTTTGGGGCACGAGCGTCAAAAGCAGTTGCTCGGAATGGCCGGCAGTGAAGGCGGCTTGCCCTTCGATGTTGGATTGATGGATACTGTGACGAACGTTTGCATGAAGGAAGAATATGAAATGTGCCGCGATGACCACGTGGTTCAACGCATTATTCCGGTCTGGCTGGGAACAGAAAGGCAGTACCAGCTTTTGGGGTTCGCCGAAGGCAGCCCGGCATTGGAGAATGCCAGAAACTACGTGCGTAAATGCCTGCGGTTTGAGCTTGAATTTCATTCTGACGGGATTTTTCATGATGGCGGGGGCGGTGGATACGACTCGACGGTGGAATCTAAAATTGTCTTGCAATTCAATCCTCAGGACTTCACCATGAAAGGCAAATCCGCGCTGATTAACACCGCATTTGAATTCAGGGCCCCAGGCTGCGCGGTCACCAGCAACCGCGGCGGAGGCGATTTTGAGGTGCTCGATCTGGCAATTGTCCCTGGCGAGACTTCAACCGCCAACCCGCTAGGCAGCGTCAAAGATTTCAATATGATGTACTTCCCGGGGAATACCAGCGAATCCGCATCGATTACCTGTGAAGATCAGCCCACATTCAATATGCCCCCCAGCCCGTTATGGACCGGTTTTTTCTTGCCGTTGCACGAAAGCGAATTGAACTTTGAAAAAGGCGGATTTGAAGCCAGCGGATGGGAAATACTTGGCGGTGAATATTTTGCCAAGAAGGAATGGACGAAAAATGATGCCAGCATCGACATAACCGAGGTCGGAACTTTCAAACTCTACCACCGGCCAGAATAATTTTCGGAAGAAATAATGTCTCTTAAAAAGTGTTGTGGGTACCATAACCGGTACCCACAACACTTTTTATTATTTTTCACGCTCAAAGCGCAGCGGTCGCATGCCGTTGAAGGTCACCAACAGGGAAACGCCCATATCTGCCAGCACCGCCATCCACAGGGTGGCCGCGCCGCTCAATGCCAGCATGATAAAGACCAGCTTGGTCGCCAGGGAGAGGACAATATTCTGCACCATCACGCGCTGGGTGAAACCGGCCAGTCGGAAGGCGTACGGAAGCTGGCGTAAATCTTCGCCCATCAGCACCACATCGGCGGTTTCCATGGCCTGCGCCGAGGAGGCTCCGCCCATGGCGATGCCAACCGTGGCGGTCGCCAGCGCCGGCGCGTCATTGATGCCGTCCCCGACCATGACCACTTCACCCAGTTCGCTGCGCAGCGCTTGCACCGCTTCGACCTTGCCACCTGGCAGCAAGCCCGCCTGCACCCGATCCACATCCAATGCCTGCGAAACGGCCTGGGCGGCACGCGGATTGTCTCCGGTCAACACGGCAATCGCTTTGCCAAGCGCCTTCAACTCCGCGATCACCTCCCGGCTCTCCGGGCGTAACTGATCGGCCACAGCCAGGTAACCGCGCACCCGATCGCCGTCGCAAACCAGCATAGTCGTTTGGCCCAATTCCTCAGCAGACTCGACCCAATCGCACAGGCGGTCTGCATGCGGATGCTGCTCATCGAACAGGTGATGGTTGCCAATCGTGGCGAGACGTCCATTAACCTTGCCTTGCAGTCCCATACCGGCCAGACTCACCACCGCTTCAGCCGGGGGATAACGTTCCGCCATTCCCCGCTGTTCGGCAGCCGTCACCACCGCTTGCGCCAGTGGATGATTGGAGCGGCGCTCGATCGAAGCTGCCAGCGCCAGCAGGTCGTCGCAGGCCTCACAAGAATCCTCGCAAACGCACTCCAGTGTCCGGGCGGCTGAAACCACCGGCTGACCGCGCGTCAGAGTGCCGGTCTTATCGAAAGCAACCGCTTTGATGCGCTGCAGCGCTTCCAGGTGTACGCCGCCTTTGATGAGGACGCCGCGCCGGGCTGCTGCCGTTATAGCAGAGACAATCGTCACCGGCGTGCTGATGACCAGCGCGCACGGGCAGCCAATGACCAGCAGCGCCAGTCCACGGTAGAGCCAGCCGTATGTCCCATCCGCCAGGTTGAGGAAAGGCTCGCCAAACAGCAGCGGCGGGACGACTGCCACCAATACTGCCAGCGCCATCATGGCCGGCGTGTAAATCCGGGCAAATTTGTCAATAAAGCGTTGGGCCGGCGCCCGCATGGACTGCGCCTGCTCTACCAATTGAATGATGCGTGCCAGGGTATTGTCCGTCACCAGTCGCATGACCTTGATCTCAAGTGCGCCAGCGCCGTTGACCGTCCCGGCAAAGACTTCATCACCGGCATCTTTTTCCACCGGCAGGCTTTCGCCAGTGATCGGCGCCTGGTTGATGCCGCTTGTACCGCTCAGGATCATCCCGTCCATCGGGATACGCTCGCCCGGTTTGACCAGGATCCGGTCGCCAATTTTCAGGTTTTCGACGCCCGTTGTCACTTCCACGCCGTCAGCAGTGATCAACAGAGCGCGCGCTGGGGCCAACGCAGCCAGGTCGCGTAATGATCCGCGCGCTCGCTCAGCAGTGTAGCCTTCCAGCGCTTCAGCGATGACGAATAAAAAGATGAGCGAGGCAGCTTCCGGAATTTCGCCAATAATCACGGCGCCGATTGCAGCCGCGGACATTAAAAAGTTGATGCTGAAGCTGCGATTGATCATCAGATTGTTGAATGCGCTGCGGGCGATTGGAAAACCTGCCAGCGCCAGCGCTGCAATTTGCAGGCCATTCGACCATAATTCGGGTATTCCGATCTGACGCAGCAGGAACCCAATCGCGATCAACCCACCCCCAACCAGAGCGAACCGGTTCTCGCGCGAACCCAATAAATATTGAATAAAACCAGGTAAAAATTTTGCCCGCTGCCCGGTTTTGGGCAATGGTTCGGGATCTTTAAGGCCATAACCAAGCGCTTCCACCCGTTGGCGTACGACTTCCGGCGCAACCTTTCCCTCGACCACCATCTTAGTGGTAGCCAGGTTAACCTCCACCAATTCCACGCCGTCCAGTTTACGGATGCCGCGCTCAATGGTCAGCACGCAATCTGCGCAATCCATTCCTTTAATTAAGTATGTTTGTTTCTCAGTCACGGCTGTCAAGCCTCCATTCTTTCCTGATGAGCAGTGTGCTCCAGTCCACGTTCGTACAGTTCACGAATATGCTCATCATCCAGCGCGTAATAAACGATGCGGCCTTCCTTGCGGTATTTGACCAGATTCAGGTTGCGCAGCAGTCGCAACTGGTGCGAGACCGCGCTCTGACTCATGCCCAATACTACCGACAGGTCGCAAACGCATAATTCATGGTCTGAGAGGGCTGATATGATGCGCAGCCGGGTTGGATCGGAGAGCGCGGAAAAAATCTGCGCCAACCGTCCGGCGGTCCGCCCGTCGATCAATGTGCGGCTGGCAGCCAACACTTCATCCTCATGGATGACGGTTTCTTCACAGGCAGCCAGCAGTTTGGTCATCATTTATCACCTCTGAATATATGAGCAAGTGTTCATATATTATACCCAAACTGAAAATAATGCAAGGGACAACTAGCATTACATTAAGGAATAGCAGTTTCGCGACTGTGGTTGGGCACGGTTACCTGCACTGCAGTCCCATTCCCGGGCTGTGATGAAACCTGCAAATTGGCGCCAATCAACTCAGCGCGTTCCGCCAACCCCAGCAACCCAAAATGACCCTGTCCAGCAAACTCATCCGGCGCTTCCGGCACCTCAAACCCTACCCCATCATCGCGCACGGTCAGGCGCACCGATTCCGGCTCGAAGTTCAATTCCAGACGCATCTGGGTTGCGCGGGAATGCCGCTGCGCATTGCTGAGCGCTTCCTGCGCCATGCGGTAGAGCGCCAATTCCACCTCACCTGCCAGGCGGCGCGGTTCACCCGCGGCAGAAAATTCCACCGGCGCGCCGCTGACCTGTGAACTTTCTTTTGCCAGCATATCCAGCGCGGCAGTCAGCCCAAGATCTTCAATGTACAACGGACGCAGCCCGCGCACCATGCGCCGTAAATTGGCGATGGTCTGTTCGGTCATTTGCTGCAATAGAGCAATCGAATCACGCTCATCCGGGTTAGCAGCGGACGCATGCAACAGTTGAAAACGCTGGTTGAGCGCGATCAACGCCTGCAGAGTATCATCATGCAGTTCGCGAGCCAGACCGCGGCGTTCTTTCTCGATGCCGTCATTTATCGCGCCAATATAACGGCGCAGCGCGGCCTGAGCAGATTCCAAATCGTCAGCCGTGCTGCTCAACGCATTTTGTAATTGGCGGATTTCGGCAATTCCGCCGACTGGTTTGCGGATGGCGGCAAAATCGCCGCGCGCCAGGCGGGACGCTTTCACCTCTAATTCCTGCAGAGGTTGGATAATCTGCCGCGCCCCGAACCACAAGGCTATTAACGCCAAAACCAGCAGCGGCGCCAGCAATAATGGCGCAGACTGGGTTGTGCTCAAAAACGGGGTGGCGATTTCTTCCCAGTTCTCTTCCAACACCAGCGCCCAACCCGCTTGCGGGATGGTGCTGAAGGCAGTTACCAGATCGCCGTGATGGCTGGCAACCGTGTTGACTCCACTCTCTCCATTGAGCGCTTCAGCCACGCCCGGAAGGTCCAGCGGTTGTCCCAGAGTAGCTCTGTCGCCAGAATAATACAACACCTCCCCCGCCTGATTGACGACCAGCATCCGCGCCTGGTTGGTAGTTAAGATGGATGCAACGGTTTGCTGTATGACTTGTTCAGGCGAAAATCCGCCGACCAGAATGCGGCCGTCCGATAGTTTCAAGCCGACCCACACAAGCGTGCCGCCAGGGGACTGCAGATCCGTCATCAAAATAGCCGACTGCGGCTGAGTGGCCTTGATCTGGACCCAAAAATTTGACTGACTGGCAGGCAGCGACTGCAAATCATCCCTCCCCTTCAGGGAGGAAATCAGGGCATCCTGAACATCATACAGCCCCAAACCGCCATTGAATTCCGCACTAATTAGATCAAGTGCCGGGCTATCCCCGGCTAGTGTCGCTCCGGCCTCGAGGATGCGGGCTGCAGTACGCAGGCTGTACACCTTCCGGTCCAACTGCATGGACAGGGCATCCGTAGCCGCACGCACCGCGCGTAAATTTCGGTCGCCGACCAGTTGCACCATCGCCTGGTGATGCAGCGACTGGCTGAGAAATACCACGCCAAACACCAGGATGGTCAGGGGCAGGATGGTCAGCAAAAAAAGCTGTAGCGTAAAGCCGCGCCAGCGCAATCCAGGGAACGGCAAAATTGGACTTGACCCCTTGGTCACAGCTTAGAGCCCCGATTCAGCGCCCGCCAGGCTGGCTGGCAGCAGACCCAGAGAAACCCCACGCATGACAGCTTCCGTTCGACTGGCAGCCTGCAATTTCTGAAATATATGCGCCAGGTGATTTTGCACCGTGCGGTCGCTGATATGCAGTGCCACGCCGATTGCCTTGTTGGTCAACCCTTTGCCCGCCAGGGTTAGGATTTCCAATTCGCGTTCAGTGAGCGGCTCGATCAGGGGCGCCGGCTGTTCAGCCCGGGTGATCAGACGGCGCGCCATGGTTGCGTCCAATACATCCCGGCCCTCAGCCACGTCCAGAACCGCGCGCACAATCTCGTCAGGTCCGGCAGTTTTGAGTACATAGCCGTTAGCGCCAGCCCGCAGTACCGCCTGGACGTACGGTTCGTCGTCGTAGGCGGTCAATACCAGCACACCGACGGACGGGTGGTTGGTTCGAATCCAGCGCGTGACCTCTATGCCGCTTAATTCCGGCATCTGAACATCCAGGATGGCTACATCCAGCGGCTGCTGGTCGACTAACTGGCAGGCTTCCCGCCCATTGCTCGCCTCTGCCAGCACCTGTATTTGGCCGCTGCGTTCCAGGAATTGACGGATGCCGGCACGCACCACCGCGTGGTCGTCCGCCAGTATTACCCGCACCTTGTGATCGGTATTGGTTTCCACAATGCATGAATTATAAATCATACCCATTGAAACCATTCCAATCCCATTAGGCATTAGTTCCACAAGTCCAATATCAAGGACATGAATTATGCATCCGTCAATCTGTTGGGCGCGTATAACCCTTTAGATCAACAACCTGGATCGCGCTTTCCGGCCGTAGGGGCGCGTATCACGCGCCCGCATCTTACAACTTCTTCAGAAACACACCACATTCAAGCCTGATGCTATAAAATTATTCCAA
>MGMG01000049.1 GCA_001796355.1 Chloroflexi bacterium GWB2_54_36
TTGAGCGTATTGATCAATAATGCCGGGGCAGTATTTTTTGCACACCGCACCAGCGCAGACGGGTTCGAGATGACCCTGGCGTTGAACCACCTCTCCCCATTCTTGCTCACCAACCTGCTGCTGGAGCGGCTCGAAGCCAGCGCGCCGGCGCGGATTATCACCGTCTCCTCAATGGCCCATTGGTCAGTCCGCATTAACCCGGACAATCTGAGCGGAAAACGTTTTTACTGGGGCTGGCGGGCTTATGCCCAATCCAAGCTGATGAATGTTCTTTTCACCCGCGAGTTGGCTCGCCGGGTCGGTAAAGGTGTGACCGCTAATTGTCTGCATCCGGGTTTTGTCGCCACCAATTTCGGCAAAAGCAACGGGGGCATTTTTCGCCCATTGTGGAGTCTGTTTGAACTGGCGGCCATATCATCCGAACAAGGGTCGCAAACGTCCATATATTTAGCCTCTGCGCCCGAAGTGGCAACGGTGACCGGCCAATATTTCGTCGATTGCCATCCCCGCCCATCTTCGCCGGAATCATACGATGACGGAACCGCCCGCCGTTTGTGGGAAACCAGCCTTAAATTAACCGGTTTGGCGTAGAGCATCTTTTATAAGTTCGTTTATTAATATGATTTGCCTTTTCAAACACCATATCTGCTCAGTGCAGTATGATCTTCGTAGGTCGGTTAGAGGGGCGATTCAATATATCTTATGGAAAATCACCATAGCAGCCCCGAAAACCGACATTGTTGGATATCTTCTTCGTCGGATTTCAGGCTACAAGTGTAAATTTTTAACCAACCTAAGTCGCACGCCTTCAATCCGACCTACCAATACCCACCTCTACTATTCACTGCGCGTCAGACTATAATTATGCTACATTCCTGCCTTAACCAGGAGCATAGCTTGAACAAATCTGCATACCGACCCCTTACATTCCTCTGCCTGGCTGGCATGTTGCTGGCAGCCTGCCGCCCGGCCATTCCCACCCCGTTGCCGCTGACCGCTATCCCACTACCAACTGCCGAAGATAAAGATATCCCGCCAGTCGCGCTGGCCGCCCAGGCCGCGCTGGCACAAAAACTGGGACTTTTGATCGAAAACGTCGCCATCCAAAACGTCGAACCTGCCCTCTGGTCCGATTCCTGTCTGGGTTTAGGCGCGGCAGACGAAATGTGCGCGCAGGTACTCACTTCGGGTTATTTGGTCACCCTCCTGGCTGAGGGCCAGATCTACGAGTACCGCACTGACCTGGATGGAACGATTGTGCGGCCTGTTGTCGCTGATGAAGAAACACGCGCGGCTGTCGCGGCAGTTCAACAGGCGCTGGCAGACCTGTTAACCATCGATCCGGCCTCCATCACCGTTGTCAGTGTTGACTCGGTGGACTGGCCGGATGCCTGTTTGGGCGTCCCGACTCCGGGCGCCTGCGCCCAGGTTATTACCCCCGGTTACCGCATCATTCTAAGCGTCTCCGGACAGAGTTACGAATTTCACACCAACCTGGATGGTTCGCTAGTCATTCCAGCTTACGCCGTCGGGGATCAATCCAGACAACCGATCATCAAATTGACCTCAACAGACGCTCAGGGAGACTGCGAACAAATCGTGGTCACCGGCACCGGGGTCGGTGTCAGTCCCTGTGACAACACGCCGGAGGTAAAATCTTTCCCCGGGATGCAGCGATCGGTCGAACTTGGCATCTGGCAGGCGCGTTTCGCAGCATTTGAGGTCATTGGCAAAGATGGCAGCCTGAAATTTGACGGGCGCGGCACCCTGACAGCCGAGTTGGAAGAGCAGCGCGGTTTGATCGCCTGGACACGGTTAACCGAGCTGGACGTTTCCAGGCTGCCCAGCGACCCGCCAGCCGGGCTTTTGATCGATTGGCGCCGTACCGGCGGAATCGCCGGGGTATGCAATCGTCTGATGATCTTCGAGAGCGGTTTTGCTTACGCGCGCAGCTGCAATGACGCCGCTCTGGGACAAACGCTGCTGCCATTGGAGCAACTCAAGCTGTTGTATAATTGGCGCGACACCCTGGCCTCCTCGCTGGTCACTGCCAGCGATAATGTAACCGACGGATTTAATTACGATTTGCTTTTCAACGGCGCCGGCAGCCAGACCCCTGACGACACTACCAAACAAGCCATGCTGGTGTTGGCAGCCCAACTTTACGCCCTTCTGGTTCAATAATTCAGACCATAGGAATATAAAGAAGTCTATTACGCTCCTGCCAGGTGACAAAACTTCTGGTTGCATTCAAAAAAACACAAATTGCCTTCCATGGAGACACTATGAAATTTCTCATCACCGGCGGAGCCGGCTACATCGGCAGCACCATTGCATCCGCCATGGAGGATAGCGGGCACACCCCGGTCATCCTGGATAATTTATCGGTCGGAAAACGCGAGTTTACTCGCGGTCGCAGTTTCTATCAGGCAGATATTGCCGACCAGACTGCGTTGGAAACCATCTTCCGCGACCACCCGGATATTTCCGCAGTTATCCACTGCGCCGCGCTGGCGATTGTGCCGGAATCGGTCGAAAGACCGTACCAGTATTACCGCGAGAATGTCGCCAAAAGCCTGGAATTGTTTCGCACGCTGAACCAGTTGGGATGTAAACGAGTGCTTTTCAGTTCATCCGCCTCCATTTACGACATTGTCCCCGGTTTTATGGTGACGGAAGACTCGCCGCTCAATCCTTCCAGCCCTTACGCCCGTACCAAGTTCATGATGGAAATGGTGCTGCGGGATTTTTGCGCCGCGTACGGTATGCGCGGCATTGCGCTGCGCTATTTCAACCCCATTGGCGCTGATCCGAAAATGCGCTCCGGTATTCATGTCGAACGTCCATCGCATGTGCTCGGCAAACTGGTGGATGTTGCCCTGGGGAATTTGCCGTACTTTGAACTGACGGGTGTGCACTGGCCTACCCGCGATGGCAGCGGTATCCGCGATTACATTCACGTCTGGGATCTGGCAGCCGCCCACCTGGCTGCTGTGACTAATTTTGATGCGGTGTTCGAGCGCGCCGGCAACCCCAGCGATAATTACCTGGTCATCAACCTGGGCACCGGCCGCGGCGTGACCGTGCGTGAAATCGTCACAGCTTTCGAGAATGTATTTGGCAAAAAAGTTCCGCTGCGCGAGATGCCCCCGCGCCCCGGCGATGTGGCTGGCGCCTATGCCAATGCGGATACCGCCGGCCGGCTACTGGGTTGGGAGGCAACCTCTTCCATCGAACAGGGCATCGCCAGCGCCCTTAAATGGGGCGAGGTCCGTAAAAGTATTCTCGGATACCAGTAATTCATCTTTCAGCATAAAACAGGACAGGCAATGTGCCTGTCCTGTTTGGTTAAGCTGCGGTAGATTTACCTCCCGACGAACGGGAAGTAATTTATGGTCGGGTCATCGATTGTCGTGAGCGAGTAACGCACATCCGTACCGGCTACCTCAGGTAACACCGAGGTCACCATCAGGTAATATTTCCCGGAGGAAGTTGGCTTCCAGACTATCGCGGCTGGTTTACCCAACCCTGGGGAGACACTGACGGGGAGCAGGGTGGTGCCGCTGGAGTCTTGCAGCTCCAGCTTTATGGTTGCCCCGCCACTGAGAGATTCTGCGGTGAAGAAGTAGGTCTTCCCTGCCACGCCGTCAAAGACCGCCCAGTCCACGTCGTTTGCGCAGAAATTATGCTCCTGCGGCTGTCCAATGACCAGCACAGACGCTCCGGTCTTCTGCCCGTCGCCGTTCTTTTCATAAGCGTCAACTGTGCAGCCAGTGGCAATGGTTGTGGTCGTGCTGGCTTCAGCGCTGTTTCCGCTTGTATCCTTGCCAACCACCCGGAACTCATAGGTGGTGCCTGGTGTTCCAATGAACCATTCGCTGTAATAACCGGTTGGCCAAACATTGCCAGAACTGGCCCATGTCCCGCCGCTGGGCCGGGATTGCAATTCCAGGCTTTGCAAAGCCGAATCGTCGGACCCGCTAAATTTCAACTCAAAGGCTGTCGATCCAATGGGGTTTGGCAGCGGGGCGATCTTTACCGTCGGCGGGACGGTATCCACCTGTGCGGTGATGCGGATTTCTCCGCTGATATTTCCGGCTGCATCCTTAGCCTCCACATATAGGGCGCTGTTCTTCAGCACACCTAACTTTGTCGGATCGACCTGCATCGTCCAACCGTCCGCACCGTTGAAATCAGTGCCGATCAACAACCAGGTGCCGCCCTGCCAATCTGCCGGATGCCAGAAGAAATCCATCTGCATGATGCGGGTCGAACCATCGCTTCCATCCACATTGATCGGAAATACGGTGTTGGTCGGCCAAACGCTGCCCGGAGAGGTGATGCCAATAACCGGAGGCGTAGTATCTTCGAAGAGATGCAGTGAGTAGGGGTAGTCTGTCCCACCCGCACCCGGATGATTCCAGGCCTTTACTTTCAGATAGTATTCGCCTGTTTCCGGCAGCATGACGTTCAGCAGCGAATCCTGCACCACGAACGGTACCTGGTCGTCGTTCTCGAAGATCAAACTGCCGTTTTTATCCAACAAGGTCAAGACTGGATCCAGCGTAGAGCCGTCGCGGGAGGCATCTAACCAGATACCCAACTGCTGCCCTTTGGCGCCGGTAAATTTGAAGTAATCGATGTCGCCTGCCGGGCAAATATACTGACCGGTGACATGCTGGTTGATCGCAATACTTTCTGCAGTTGCCAGAGTGCTGTTACTGTCGCTGCAGGTGGACTGCAAAGCGCTTTGGCCGATACTTACCTGGTCAATTTGCCAACCCGCACCGGTATTGGCGCGATCATCAGCCGTGTAAAAGAAGAAGCGCACCCTGATCTTTTGTCCCTTGTATGCAGTCAAATCAATTTCCGGGCTGCTGAGCCAGAAGTTGGCCGCGTCGTCGCTCAATTGCATGACATTTTTGAATGCTCCGCCGTCCACGGCCACCTGTACCCAACGTTGATCCCAGTACGGGTAAGGCCCTTCGGTCTCAAAGCGGTACTGGAAGCGCAAGATCGCACTGCCCGCTGCCGAAAGTTGAATGGGCGGTGAAGTAAGGCTGCCATAATTAGTCGTTCCGGTGTTATAACTGCCGCCTTGATTGTAGATAAAGCCTTTCCGCCCCTCACTCAGGTCGCCCCAGCGCCACAACCCGCTCATTGACCATTCCGCCGAGTTGACATCCAGTGCATCCGTCCACGGCACAGGCTTGGCTGTTTGTGCAGGCAGGCCCTCCGAGGTAACGGAGAAATAATAATAAGGTGTATTGTTGCTGCAACCGGTACCGCTGGAAAAACTCTTGCCGCAAGCCCACAGGCGATACTTTCCAGGAGGGAAACTCCCCAGCGAAGCGGCTGGCGACGGCAATTTGTCATATTCCTGGAACAGGGTGAATGTACCGGCGCTCACTTCGCGGAAGACCTGCACCCGGTAGCTGGTGCCGCCCGGCTCGTAGAAGCTTACGCCCAGCGAGTCTTTGGTTGGAAAACTAACAATGTTGGCAGAAGCGCTTGTGTCCAAAACCGGGAATTTAACGACGTCATCATCCGATACCCGCGCGGTTCTCGGCTGCACAACCATCCCCATGATCGTGTCGCTGCCAACCTGGTTATCAGCCAGGTTCGGGTCGTTGACCTCGAATGCCTCAACTCTTCCGGAAGTTATGATTTGCTGGTTACCGTAATCTGTATAATAGGTCATGCTTGCGTCTGAGACTACCGCGCGCACATTCGCGCCGACCTGCAGCGAGGCGATATTTTTGGCGCCCACACTGCCAAAGTTGCTGCTCGAGTAAGCGCCGCTGTTAAGGTTTAAGCGGGTACAGGCGCCCATGTAATTCGGTTCAGAATAGACGGCGACCTGGTCAGCAGAGGGCGTGCAAGCCGCCGGGGGCGGTGGGGTACAGTTGTAATTCTTGACCAGTGAGCGCACCCCCTGCGGCACGCTGATATTTCCCTCGTAATCCCACACGCGAACGGCAATGTCAACCAGGCCATTTTGGAGATATGCAGAACAGACATCGGCGTTGATGCTGAATGGCGAGACATTGGTCGAATCGCCCAGCTCGACCCAGGCTCCATCGCGGTTGCGCGCAATCGCCTGAATTTTGACCACCCCGCGATCATCCGCTGCGGTACCGGTGATCTGGATGGCCGGTTGTGTGATCACCTGTCCATTCGCAGGCGCGGACAGGCTGGCAGTTGCCGGGTTAGCACCAACATTGCCGGAAATATAACTGTCGGAGCACTCGGTGCCATAAGCTGGAAAGTTGGCTGCCTCATAACAGGTGCGCGGCGTCCCATCGTTGACCGATACGTCATCAAAGCGGATATCCACCGAAGACCCCCACGGCACTCTTTGGCCATAATAGGTGGTGTAATAATAAATTCCGCTGGTTACATGGTAATGCAAGTGGTGACCCGAGCTGTAGCCCGTGTCATCTACGTTCCCAATGTACTGCCCCTGCAGTACGGAGGTACCCGCTTTTTTTAACTCGGCCGGGATGCTGTTAGCCGCCATATGATAATAAATTTGCCAGGTGGTCGGGCTCGTGCTGCGGTCCTCGATGGTTAAATAATTCGTGCAGGTGGAGTCGCCGTTATAGCAACCATCGTAATAATCCTTAACCGTCCCGCCCTTGGCTGCCAGCAATGGGAACATGGTGCCGTCAGCAAAATCGTACGCATAGCGGCAGCGTGTTTCGTTGCAGGAATTATAGATAAGAAAGTGCCCGATCGAACCGCTTAACCGCCGACTAACGCCGGCTGCCCAGGGTAATTTATACCCACGCAAAATAACTCCGTCCAGGCTGGAATCCAGTCCATTTTTTTCGCCGTACAGTTCAGCCTGCAGTTCAATGGGCAGCAGCTTGACCGGAAACGCATCCAGCGAAGCGTTGAACTGTGAGTCTGGGGGCAATAAAACCTGCCAACCGCCTGGTTGGGTGTCATCCTTCACGCCCACCGCCAGACCAGGTTCAGTGGCAATCACCTCGCCTGTCGCCAGATCAACCGGCGCCAGCCACAGCAAGGCGGATTGCTCGTCTTCGCTGGCAATCATATTATCGATTGTGAAACCGATTTGTTCTGCCCCCATCAGTTTGATCTGATACTCGCCCAGCTTTACCTGCAGCGCCTGTTCGAGAGCCGGGTCAACCTCACCGCCGCCCTGGGGTGGCTCAGGAGCCGCCATGGATAGGCTGGATGTGCTTGTGGTAAGCCATAAGACTGCTGCCAGTAGTACGGCCGATGTGAGCAAAGTGATTTTCTTCATAAAGTCCTCCGGGCATCCCGCTGAACGTTCCGCCCCAATGCAAACAATAAGGGATCTGGAACATTATAGTAACAAGGTTCGTGCCAACTTGTATTAATTAAAAAACCGGCTGTTAACTTCACAGCCGGCAGGTGCCTAACTCATTAAAATTTAAGCGGAACGCCCCATCTCAACCACAAAAGCTTGCAGCGCTACCTCGAGGTCCATTTGCCCGGTCTTGGACATGCGGTCGATTTCCAACAGTCGGTGGTAGATGCGATTCAGGCTGTCCAGGCTGTAGCGGCGCGCCTGATTGAGGGCTTTGGACGCCGGAAAAGTGGGGACACCCAGCAGTTTCCCGACGGCGTCATCACTGGTGACGCCATTCTGCAGAGCTTCCTTGGCCATCAGAATCAAACGGTATTGCCGGACGATCATGGCATATAAACTGATGGCATCCTGTTCCTCGAGCAGCCGCCCCAGGTGACGCAGCGCCTGGGGCGCATCCCCCATTGCTAATGCGTCCGCCATCACGAATACATCAGCCTGCCCGCCTGGGGCAATCAGTTCATGGATATCCTCCGCTTCGATGGGTCGTTTAAAATCGACATACGCAAGCAGCTTGGTGATTTCCTGGCGGCCTTGTCCGGTATCCGCGCCAATGATCGCCGCCAATGCGGATGCGGCTTGCGCCGTTATGCGCCCGCCCTGCCGTTTTACCTCGCTGGTAATCCAGCCCGGCATGGCGTTCAGCGCCGGCAGCCGGCAGATCTCGATGGTTGCCTTCGGCCCGACCGCCCGCGCCCATTCCAATAACGGGTGGATTTTGGTTTTATTATTATCCTTGTGCTCATAGAGCAGCTTCCAGCCACGCTGTTTTCCGCTGGCTTGCCAGGAATCATCCTGAACCAGCACCAGTGCTGTACTCTCCGGCAGGCTGCCAAGCGTTTTCAGGATTTTTTCTTTGGCGCTGTCCGATTTCATCAGGTTGATCGGGTTATTAAGAATGACCATCCGCCGCGAGGTTAAAAACGGCAGCGTGTAAGCTGCCGTGCGAACATCTTCTTCCCGGGTGCTGGAATCAGTCCCATCCAGGCGCTGAATGTTCATGTCGGCCATGGACGGATCGCCCATCCGTTCGATCAACGCATTCACCCGATCGTGCAATGCCTGGTGGTCGTCGCCGAATAGCAGCGTGACTTGCGGGAGCGTGTCGGGAGATTTGACTGCGTCCGTCATGGGCTAGGCCCCGGGAAGGTCGCGGGTTAAAACCTGGTGAACCGGCATCCCGCCGCGCATATAGCGGTTGATGCCAACCACCCGCAAGTCCCCTAACCGCGCATCGGTTGTGACCCGCTCCTGCACCTTTGGCCCCAGCGGGAAGGTGAGGATCAATACCAGCGTCACCAGGGTGGTGACCAGCGGCAGACGATCCAGCTTGCGTCTCAGGCTGCCGTCGCTGCCAAGCATAGCCAGCCAGGCAGCCGTGCCGGCCGCCAGACCGGAAATGGCAAAATTAGTCCCGCAATGCGGGTGGATGGCCAGCCGGCTTTCACCGGCCCGCAGCCGCCGCTGCGCTTCCTCGACAGTATCCCTTAATTCTTCAATTTCAATGTCGCCAAACACCCAGAAACCTTGCGGGTTCGAATAACCCGCCATGCGCACCCCCGGCTTTTTGGCGCTGAAAATTTGCATGGTCGCATGTTCAAGTGCATGGTTGCGCCGTACCAGTGATAATTTTGTACCGATCATAGCTGCGCTCCGATCTACGATTAATCAGTTCCTGAATTTAGCCGCACCAATTTTTCCCAGTTGATTCGTCCATCCGGGCAATAGTCACGAAGAAACTCCGCTTCGAATACATTAATAATACGTCCGTATTCAACCAAAAATTCTTCGTTTTTCTCTTTTGCTTTATGCCCTAAAGGTTCAATGATTTGAACATATAATTCCCGATTTCCAGAAATAAATTCCCAAAAACGCTGACCGCATAATTTAGTGTATCCATCCTTTTCGGGATGATTGTCTATACCGTAACAGCAACCATTTATCGATTGGATATTTACCCCTCGATTTCCTGTCTTCTTAATTCTTGTCGCCTTACTAAAACTTTCTTTCATTTTCTTAATTTGACTGCTATTTCCCCAGTTGGGTCCAGACTTTATAGATACGATATATTCAATCCCATCACGGCTGAATTCAAGATCAATTCCTTCAGCGGAAGATTTTCTGCCGTCGTATACTTTGGCATTCACGAATATTGCCAATTGCTCCAAAAACTCACCAAATATAGCCTCTTCCTGAGAGGACAAATGGGCGTCCAGGAGATATTTTACAAAATCATGGGCGGTTGTTACATTTTTAGCCTTGAACAAATAGGGATTTTTTCGTTTTAATATTTTGACTAGCTGCAATTTTGCCAAACTTTCTGCTCTGCGTTTATGGAAATCCCCAATATTTACCTCAACAAATGCGACGACATCATTTAGGCTGAGAGGTTTCATATTTTTCCCTTTTTTCTAGCAATACGAGCTGATATTCCTGAATGTCTAGTTCAGGTAATATTTGACTTTTTGCCAGACTATAATATTCGTCTAATATTTCGATACCAATAGAATTTCTATGCATTCGTTGAGCAACCCGCATCGTAGTTCCCGATCCCATAAACGGATCAAGTACGCAATCACCTTCATTCGTAAATAGTTTTATAAACCACTCCGGTAAACCTTCGGGGAAAACAGCGCTGTGATTCCGGTTCTTGGTTTCGGTCGCAAGGTGTAGCACATTGGATGGGTAGGCTTTGTCCCTACCAATCCAATTGGCGATCTTTTTTCCAAAACCGCTGCCGACACGTGATGGATCTCGCACTTTATCAGTATCGCTAAGGTTTTTTAAGCGCCTCTCAGCCCAATCCCCCATCGGCACCATTACTGATTCCTGATACATATTAAATTTACGCGTTTTATTGAATTGGAGTAACCGTTCCCAGGAGTCCCTAAATCGATTCGGCCATTTTCCGGGGTACGAATTCTTCTTATGCCAGATAAATTCCTCAGTCCAAAGCCAGCCTTGTTCACGCATGGCCAGAATTAGCTCAATCACATAAGTATGGCGTTCTCCATCTACTACTTTTTCTTTAATATTTAATACAAATGTTCCAGTAGGTTTCAAAACTCTAAGCAATTCATCCGTTATGGGTAAAAACCATTTTACATAATCATCAGGTTTAACCCCGCCATAAGTATCAGTTCTACTATCAGCATACGGAGGCGACGTAAATATTAAATCCACCGAATTGTCTGGAAGATATTTCAGTTCGCCGCGGCAATCGCCCAAAATTAATCGTGTTTCCATGTTTACCAGCCAAGTGGAAATATTGTCATTCCATCCATTATTATTTTACTCTAATTCAGAACATTATTTCTGTTAAAACAATGCTTGATTCTCTTTATGCAGCATCGTTCAACAAAGCCGCACGCTCGGTGGTACTATACTCCCGTTCATGTTTCGCGAAGGCAGTCGCATCGATGCGGCGCAGCAAAAACAGCGAAACCACCAGCAGCCCGGCTTCGACGAAAAAGACCACCACATAACCCGCAACCGCATTCAAACTGACCTGCGTGACCACGTCCCGCAGGACGCCGCCTAACACCGTGCCAAGTAGCCGCGCCAGCGCATTGGAGACGCCCCACGCCCCAATGAACAGCCCTACCTGGTCAGTAGTCATGTCCAACATCAGCGACAGGTTGGAGACAGTCGCCAGACCGGTGCCAAGCCCTAGTAGGACGACCCCGGTGTAGAACCCGCTTTTCACGGCCATGATCCCGCTGACTGCGATCAGTACAAAACCGGCTGCCGCAACCACCGCGCCCAACTGCGCCACCCGTTTTTTGCCCATTTTGCGTTCCATCAAGTTGGCGAGCGAGAGCGTAAGCAGCACGCAGCCGCCCCAGATCGAGGTGATGCGGGTGGTAGCTTCGACCGACAGGTTGAAGGCCTCGCCGGCAAATGGTTCCAGCAAGACGTCCTGCCCGAGAATCGCCGCCAGCATCAAAATCAAATAAAAGAAGAAAATTCGCGCGCTGGGG
The DNA here is from genome assembly GCA_001796355.1 of Chloroflexi bacterium GWB2_54_36. GTDB lineage: Bacteria > Chloroflexota > Anaerolineae > Anaerolineales > Anaerolineaceae > Bellilinea. Next base: position 11,341 of record MGMG01000049.1, read on the forward strand.
TAGGTCATCACTTCGCGCATCAACTGACCCCAGGGCCGGCGATTTTCAGTCACCGGTTCGGGCGCATCCTTCGTCTGGTGGCGCGGTTCCAGTCCGAGCAGCCCGATCCCGCCTAAAGCCAGCGCAATCAAAGCAATGATCGTAAAGGCATTTTCCAGGCGGGCGGGGGAATACGGTTCCAACAACCGGCTCAATCCGGCCGCGGTGACAATGATCCCGACGATCATCAAAAACCACATGATGGCAATCGTGCGTGATCGCCCTTTTTCGCCGGAAAGTTCGGAGGCCAGCGACAGGTAAGAGACGCTGGCAAAGTTATACCCCATTCCCCAGGCGCCGAAGGTGAGCAAGCTGAGAAGGATGCCCAAAGGACGGTTTTCCGGCATCAGGAACACCGCGCGCGGCGCCAGCATCACCCCGGCTGCGCATAAAAGCAGCCCAAAGGCAATGTAAGCTGTACGCCGTCGTCCGAACAGCGGGTGCCGATCGGCGTACGATCCAATGACCACCTGGGTTGGCGAGAAAAGATACGGCAAAGAAGCTAAAATGGCCACCAGCGTCGCTGAAACTGCCAGTTCCTTGATCATCACCCGGTTGAGGGTGCTGTTAATCGGTACCAGCGTCATGGCGACCGCGGCATGAATGAACGCCAGTTGCAAGCTTTTTCGCAGCATAAATCCTTCCAATAGCCCAGGTGAACAATCAGCCCGGATGATATTCGTTTTATGTCGCCGGGTGATGAACCCGATTACGCGGCTTTTTCCAGTAACGCAAAGTTGAGCGCTTCGCGCAGTGAGCGCGCCTGCAAGATCTCGATGCCCTCCGGCCAGGGCTCGCTGCGGCGAACGCCGCGCGGCACAATCGCCGATTTAAAGCCTAATTTGGCGGCTTCCCGCAAGCGGGCAGGCATTTGACCCACCCAGCGCAGTTCTCCCGACAGCCCGATTTCGCCAATCAGGACCGCGTCAGCCCGCACCGGAATGTCGCGCATCGAGGATGCAATGGCGGCTGCAATGGCCAGGTCGGCCGCCGGTTCGTCGATGGTCAAACCGCCGACCACGTTGACGAAAATATCCTGTTCGCCAAGGTGAAACCCCAGGCGGCGGGTCAGCACGGCGGTGATCAGCAGCAGCCGGTTGAAATCCACGCCGTTAGGCGTGCGGCGCGGGTTGCCCAAGCTGGATGAAGTGGTTAAACCCTGTAATTCTACCAGCAGCGGGCGGGTGCCTTCCATCGTAACCGTTATCGCTGACCCGGGTGCGTTGATCATGCGCTCGGCCAGAAAAACCTCGGAGGGGTTGGGTACTTCCACCATGCCGCGCTCGCGCATTTCGAACACGCCCACTTCCGATGTGGCGCCAAAACGGTTTTTAACCGAACGCAGCAGCCGGAAAGTCTGAAAACGGTCGCCCTCCAGGTAGAGGACGGTATCGACGATATGTTCGAGCACCCGCGGACCGGCAATCACGCCCTCTTTGGTCACATGCCCGATGACAAACACGGCCATGCCGGTCGATTTAGCCAGTTCGCGCAGCCGTGAAGCGCATTCGCGCACCTGGCTGACCGACCCGGCGGTGGAACTCAATTCCGGCAGATAGACGGTCTGGATCGAATCGATAATCAATAGACCGGGTTTGATTTGCTGGACATGCTCGAAAATGGTATCCAGGTTGGTTTCGGTAACCAGCATCAGATTGTCCGGCGCTTTGGAGTTGCGCCCGTCATCGGTTGAATTCATTAAACGCGTAGCGCGCATTTTGATCTGCCGCTCCGACTCTTCGCCGGAGACATACAGCACCGTTCCAGACGTGTATCCCGTGCGGGTGAACTCACCAGCCATTTCAATGGTCATTTGCAGCACCAGCGTCGATTTGCCAATGCCCGGGTCGCCGCCAACCAGCACAATCGATCCTGGCACCACCCCGCCGCCCAGCACCCGCGCAAATTCAGAAATTGGCAGTGCCAGGCGTTCTTCGGCGTCCCCGGATATCTCGGTTAACCGGCGCGGCTGCGACCTTCCGCCCAGACCGCGCGCGCTGACAGCCAGCGGAACTTCTTCCTGGATGATTTCCTCGACCATCGTGCCGTATTCGCCGCAAGAGGGGCAGCGTCCGAGTTGGCGCGGCACACTGCGCCCGCAGTTCTGGCATACAAATCGCGTCTGAGTTTTAACCATGGCGCAATTATACACTGGCAAAATGGATGCCTCCCCCAAAATCCAAAGAACGGATTTTGGGGGAGGTTATTTAGTTAAGTGACGAATTTTTGTAGGTCGGTTTGAGGGACAGTAAGGTCGCCCCATGGGGATCTATGGATAGTGTCCCGAAAACCGACGTTCGAGGTGGTCAATAGACATTGAATTTCTTCGTGTCAGGTGCTACACGCCTAAAAACATTTGGGTGCGATGCACTTCAAAAGTGCGTTGCACCCAGCCTGTGACCTGTATATTCGAACACCCAGGAGCAGGTGCATCGCTCCTTAATTAGTGGTCGCTTGACTTCGCTGTCAACCCAGGAGCAACGCACCCAAGACCATTTGGGTGCGATGCACTTCAAAAGTGCGTTGCACCTGCTCTTGACCTTGGCACTTTGGCCTCCCCTAAAATCCAACGCTTGGATTTTGGGGGAGGCGGTGCCCTGCCAGCAAGGCACTCTGCGAGTGAGCTTGTCGAAGGGTTGGAGAGGGTCGATGTATGGTTAATCGCCCGCTGGTTGCGTTCAAGCAATAAAAGAAACCCAAACTCAATCTCACCCAATATTCCAATTCCTTATCTTAAGAAGCTGATATAATTTATTCACCCATTCACTACCTCACGGAGGGCGGCAATGAAAGTTTCAGTCCAACAACAACACCTGTCTCACGGACTTGGATTGGTCTCGCGCGCAGTTTCGCCGCGCAGCACCCTCCCGGTACTCGCGAACATTCTGGTCGCCACCGATGAAGGCCGCCTGCGACTTTCTGCCACCAACCTGGAACTTGGCATATCCAGCTGGATCCCGGCGCAGATTGGTGAGGACGGCGCCATCACGGTTCCAGCCCGCACTTTCGTTGACCTGGTCTCCGCTCTGCCGAATGACATGGTCCACCTAGCATTAAACACGCGCACGCAAACGCTCACCGTGACCTGCGGCTCGAACATCACCGACATCAAAGGCATCGATGCCCAGGAATTTCCGCCCATGCCGGTACCCGACCTGGCTGACGGCGTCAGTTTGAACGTCTCCGACTTCAAAGAGATGATCCAGCAGGTGGTGTTTGCCGCCTCGAACGATGACGCCCGCCCGGTGCTGCAGGGCGTGCTGATGACCATTGCTGAAAACCAGGTGACCCTGGCTGCCACCGATGGATTCCGCATTTCGGTGCGTAAAGCCTTGCTCGCCAACCCGGTGCGCCAGGCCGTTTCGGTCATCATTCCGGGCCGCGCCTTGAGCGAGTTGGCTCGCATTGCGGCCGATGGCGACCAGACCCTGACCATGAACATCCCAGCCGGCCGCGGACAGGTGGTCTTCCGCCTCAAGGAGGCTGAACTCGTCTCGCAATTGATCGACGGCAACTTCCCCGATTACAAGGCCATCATCCCGCGCTCTTCCAAAACCCATACCATCCTTTCAGTGCCCGGATTCCTCAAGGCCTGTAAACAGGCTGAGATTATCGCGCGCGAAGGCAACAATGTGGTACGGATGAACATCCTGCCGCAAGGCGACCAGCCTGGTGTGATCGAGATTTCCGCCCAATCGGAAGAAACCGGCACCAGCGACGTGAAGGTGGATGCCAACATCGACGGCCCGGCGCTGTTGATTGCCTTCAATGTCAAATACCTGCGCGAGGTTCTTGATGTGCTCAAGACCCCTTCGGTCGCTCTGGAGACCAATCAAAATAATACCCCAGCCACCCTGCGCCCGATTGGCGACGATGATTACGTCCATGTAATCATGCCCATGCACCTGGGATAAGAATAACCAAATTCAAACCCGCTCACAACCGCCCTTTCAAAAGGTGGCTGTGTTATATCACTTGTAGGGGCACGGGGATATTCAAAATACCGATATCGTCGTATGATCCCCGTGCCCCTACAAATCCCTCTGATCGAAAACCGTGCTTCAAACGGATGCCTCTGCTCTAAAGGCGGTGGTACAATTTTTTCATCCCATCTGGATCAGATTACTCCGTCGGGGCTGCCATGAACCTCCAACCCAGCCATTCCAACGAAATGTTGAATATTAACCTGGCGCTGGCGCAATATCCGGTGCTCAGCGGGCGTATTCGCCAACAAATGCGGCGCGAACTGTTTTCAAGCGGCATGATTCGCCCCAACGAGTTCGAGAACGAAGTGCGAATGCTGGCAGTCCAGTCTCAGGAGCGCGAAGGACTGCGCAATCCATACAACGAAGAGCCGGCCGAAATGTGGGAGGTGCGCGTCACCCGCATCCGTGACCATCTGACTGACGTCGCGTTCTCGCAGCATTTCTCCTTTGAAGACCTGGAACGTATCATCAGCGATGTGCTCGGCGAGCGCGGCATCGATATGGTAGGGTTGATGCTTTCGCTCAACCCGGAACTGGCGCCGCTGGAACTGGTTTTCGAGCAGGCGTTGACCATCGAACGCATGCCCGATGCAGAACGCGCAAAATATGAGGCGCGCCTGTTGGAAACCAAAGTTGTGCTCATTCGCAGCTTGATCAGCGACCAATTGCGCTATATTAACGTCGCCAAAAAGTGGTTTTCAATCTCCGATCTACAGGAAATCCGCATACGCAAGATCGGACCGGGGCGCATTGGCGGTAAGGCGGCGGGCATGTTGCTGGCGCACCGCATCCTCAGCCAGGTCTCGAGCATCACCCGCGACACCTGCCTCACCACCCCGGAGTCCTATTTCATCGGCTCTGACGTGTTTTACACGTTCATGTCCATCAACAACCTGTTTGGTTGGAATGACCAGAAATACAAGACCGAGGCAGAAATGCGCGCCGATTTCCCGAAAATTCTCAAGGATTTTCTGGACGGCGAGTTCCGCCCCGACGTGCTGGCGCGCTTTGAAACCTTGCTCGACCAGGTAGGTAAAGAGCCGTTAATCGTCCGCTCGTCCAGCCTGCTGGAAGATAACTTTGGCACCGCTTTCGCCGGTAAATACGAGAGCGTATTCCTGCCCAACCAGGGATCACGCCAGGATAATTTACGCGCCTTCACCGACGGCCTTCGCCGCATTTATGCTTCCACTTTGAACCCTAACGCGCTGCTTTACCGCCGCAGTCGCGGACTGCAGGACTACGATGAGCGCATGGGCGTCCTCATTCAAACCGTGCAAGGCGAGCCGTTCGACCAATATTTCCTGCCGCATGGCGCCGGCGTGGCTTTCAGCCGCAACCTCTACCGCTGGGCGCCCCAAATTCGCCGCGAGGAAGGCTTTGTGCGCCTGGTGTGGGGCCTGGGTACGCGCGCTGTGGACCGGGTTGGCAACGACTTTCCGCGTTTGATCGCCCTCAGCCACCCGCACCTGCGCCCATCTACCGACGCGAAATCGATCCGCCGTTATTCGCAGCAGTATGTCGATCTGATCGACCTGAAAGAAAACAGCTTCAAAACCATGCCGGTGGTTGACGTGATCAACGCCAATTACGAACCGCTGCGCTATTTGGCTCAAGTGGACGAAGACGGCTTTTTTAGTTCGCTGCGCACCCGCTACATCTCGGACGAGAACCAAAAATTGGTGATAACCTTTGAGGAATTGCTGCGCCGAACGCCCTTCGCCGAACGCATGCGGGAAATGCTGCGCCTGCTCGAAAAGAATTACGAAGCCCCCGTCGATCTTGAATTCACTTTTTCGGTGCATGATGACCCGCAGGGCAAACCCGAACTATGCATCACCATCTTGCAATGCCGCCCGCAAAGCCAGCTTCAATCGACCGCCGCGACTGCCCTGCCGTACGAGCCCGACCCGAAGGATGTAATCTTCGAGACGCGTTTCGTAGTACCCGAAGGCTACCTGGAACGCGTTGATTACGTGGTTTTTGTCCCGCCCGAAGAATATTACAAGCTGAAGAGCGTGAATCAACGCACCGACCTGGCACGGTTGATCGGCCGGCTGAACGCCGCGCTCGAAAAAGAGAAGTACATCTGCGTCGGTCCCGGGCGTTGGGGCTCTTCCAATTCCGATCTGGGCGTGCCGATTGATTACGGAGACATTTACCACGCCCGCGCGCTGATCGAACTGGCCGGCGAGAAAATCGGGCTGCCGCCTGAGCCGTCATTGGGGACGCATTTTTTCCAGGATCTGCTCGAGGCCCAAATATTCCCGCTGGCGATCCATCTCGACCATCCGGAGAATATCTTCCGCCGCGAATTTTTCTACGAGACGCCAGACCGGCTCAGTGAATGGGTTACAGAGCCGCCTGAACTGGCTACTAGCCTGCGTCTAATCCGCGTCCACGATTACCGCCCCGATTCCCACCTGGAAATCATCATGAGTGATGAGAAGGGTGTCGCCATCGGCCTTCTACGTCCCGACCAACCTGAAAACCGGGCGCTATAATCAGAATATTTGTTCTATTACGTGGGGTGCGTTGCTCCTGGCTTAACCGGAACGCCAAGCTTCCACAACTTAAGGAGCGAAGCACTGCACTTGGAAAACGGGTGGGCTTTTACCCGTAATTTGCGTTAAAATACGGGTTC
>MGMG01000050.1 GCA_001796355.1 Chloroflexi bacterium GWB2_54_36
CAGGTATTCACCAGCGTCTTCACCGACAGTGCCAAAAACAACCGGTTTCCCGCCCAGCAGCGCCATGGTATAGGCAATATTGGGGGCTGTACCGCCGCGCACGCGTTCCAACTGATCAACTAAGAATGAAAGGCTGATGGTATCCAGCCGTTCAGGTACGATGTGATCCCGGAAATAACCTGGATAGGTCATCAAATAATCAAAAGCGACCGACCCTGTCAAAACAATCGTCATGGAACCATCCAGCTTTCGAAATTGGCATGAAGTTCGGGTAGAATCATCAAAACCGCTCCCTCGCGGGAGCTAGCTTATTATACCATCAGAATCCGGAGACATGGGCGCGCCTTGCTAACTCAAGCCAGACTCGATTGCACAACATCCTGCTATTGACACCCTCAATCACACACGGTATAAGGTTTTCATGATCCCATTCCGCTCCCCCTGGCGCATCGCTGTTATTTTGGTTTTTTTGCTCACCAGCTGCTCCTTCCCGGTCTTCAATCGGAATAATCCAGACGGGGCTACCACAACCCCGACCAGCCTGATCCCCCCCAATCAGCCAACCGCTACGCCCACCAGCGCGCCTACCCCAACGCCCACACCGGAAGCACGCATTGCAACTGGCGACCTGGCGCTGCTGCAAGGAGAAACCGAGCGGGCGCGGTCAGAATACCGCAACGGCTCGGCCGACAGCCAGGATATCGAAATTCAGGCAGCAGCACTGCTGGGAATCGGGCGTTCCTTCATCATTGACCGTGAATTCGGTCAGGCCATTGAGACCTTCAACGCGCTCATTCATGAGCACCCGGAAAATCGCGCTTTGCCCAATGCTTATTACTTTCTGGCGCAAGCTTATTTGGAACGGCAGGAATACGCCCTGGCAGCCGACGCGCTGGCTAAATACAGCGAACTCAAACTGGGCATCATCGATGATGTGATCCAAACACAGCGCGGCGATGCGCTGGTCTCCGGCGCTGATTATGCCGGGGCAATTCTGGCTTACGAAGCGGCAATTCAGGCCAGCCCGGCTTCGATTGGGGCGTTGAAATTAAAAATCGGTCAGGCTTATGCCTCTCAGGAAGACCATACCAATGCCGTCCGCACTTTCCTGGAGGTGATCGAAACCGGTGACAACGACTTTCAGCGGGCTCAGGCTAATTTACTGGCCGGCGCGTCCTACCTGGCATTGGGTTTTCCTGAACAGGCATACGCCCGCTACGCCGATTCGGTGGCGAAGTTTCCCACCTCATATGACACCTATTCCGGGTTGGTTGCGCTGGTCAATGCCGGCGTGCCGGTGAACGACCTGGACCGCGGCATTGTGGACTATTATGCCGGCCAGTACGGGTATGCCAACGAAGCGCTGCTGCGCTATCTGAATGCCAACCCCGACCACCCTGCCATCGCCCACGACCTGCGCGCCCGTTCGCTGCGTGCCTTGGATGAGCCTCAGGCGGCCATTGCCGAATGGCAGGCATTGATCGCCGACCATTCGAACGACGAATTGTGGTCATCAGCCTGGAATGAAATTGCCTACACGCAATGGGCCTGGCTGGATCAGTTTGACCAGGGCGCAGAAACCCTGCTTTCCCTGGTGGCGCTGGTGCCCAACGGCCCGGATGCGGCAGATGCAATGTTCAACGCCGGACGGATTCTGGAACGCGGTGGACGGTTGTCCCGGGCAGCTTCGATCTGGGAACGACTTATCGACGAATACCCGGAGGCGGAGGTCGCACCGCGCGGGCACCTGCTGGCCGGGGTAACCCTGTTTAGGCTAGGCCAATTCGATCAAGCGTTGACCCTCTTCCAGCGTAACGCTGTATTGGGCGTCAACCCGGAAGATCAAGCGGCGGCCCTGCTTTGGGTTGGAAAAACGCAGCAGGCGCTGGGGGACGCAACCGCTGCCCGCCAAACTTGGCAGCAAGCGGCTGTGCTTGACCCAACCGGGTATTATTCGGTACGCTCCGCTGAGTTAGCCGGGGGGCTGCCAGTGCTGCACGAGCCGTTTCAATTCAGCCTGGGCGTGGATTTTGCAGGTGAACGGGCTGAGGCTGAGGATTGGCTGGAAGTGAACTTCAGCCTGCCTGCCGGGACTGATTTTTCCGGCCTGGCCGACCTTGGCGCGGACGTCAACTTTCAACGCGGGCAGGCTCTGTGGGAAATTGGTCTTTACCAGGCGGCGCGCGACGAATTTGAAATCTTGCGTTTAAAGCTGGAGCAGGATCCCCTCAATACGTATCGCCTGATGAATCATTTGCTTTCGTTGGGCGCCTACCGCCCTGCCATTTTTGCCAGCCGTCAAATTTTAACGCTGGCTGGATTGAATGATACCCAGACTCTGGATGCTCCCGTGTATTTCAACCACATCCGCTTTGGCGCCTATTACCGCGAGCTGGTGGTCGAAGAAGCCAACCGGGTAAACCTTCACCCTTTGCTGTTGTTGAGCGTCATCCGCCAGGAAAGTTTCTTTGAGGGATTTGTTTCGTCCGGGGCAAATGCCCGCGGCTTGATGCAGATCATCCCGGCTACCGGGCAGGAGTTGGTCAATCAATACAATTGGCCGCCAAACTACACGACGGATGACCTGTTCAATCCGGCGGTTAATTTGCGTCTTGGAGCGCGTTATCTATCCAATCAACGCGATTTTTTTGGGGATAACTATTTGGCGCTGGCGGCTTATAATGGCGGGCCCGGCAACGCCAATATCTGGCGTGAGCTATCTGGTAATGATCCGGATTTGTTTCTTGAGATCATTCGGTTTGACGAAACCCGAACCTACATCCGGCAAATCGCAGAATTTATGAATTTATACCGGCAGTTTTATAACCAACCATAAATTTTCAATCTTTGGACGCTCAGCGAAGCAATCCACGCCTAGTATGACCGGATCACTGCCATTGGCAATTACTTGACCGGGCAGGCGTAGATGGCTTCGTTCCTCGCCATGAAAAATATTCTGTCTTTGCGAGCGCAGCGAGGCAGTCCACGCCTAGTGTGACCGGATCACTGCCATTGGCAATTACTCGGCCGGGCAGGCGTAGATGGCTTCGTTCCTCGCCATGACAGAAAACAGATCCCTTGCTTGTTATCCGCTACCTACAGCATCAACCTTAACGGATTCTCGATAAATCCGGCCAGCGCCTGCATGAAACGAGCAGCTTCCGCCCCATCTGTAATGCGGTGGTCAGCCGATAACGTCGCTTTCATGCGCATCCCAACCTTCACCTCGCCATCGATCACGACGGGCACATTTTGCGCTGACCCAACGGCCAGGATTGCTGCTTCGGGGGGGTTGATGATGGCAATAAAATGCTCCACATCGAACATCCCCAGATTACTGATCGAGAAGGTTGAGCCCTCGATGTCATCCGGGCGCACTTTGCCGGCGCGCGCCCGCGCAGCCATCTCGCGCACTTCCTGACCGATCAGCCGCAGTGGTTTCTGGTCGGCGTCCTTGCATACCACCGTCATCAGACCGCTATCGAGCGCAACCGCCACGCCAATATTGACATGCCCATGGCGGACGATCTCTTTGTCCGTCAAGGATGCGTTGATATTGGGGAACTGGCGTAAAGTCAGCGCGGCAGCCTTGATGATGAAATCATTGACCGACAGTTTGGATTCTTCCGGCAACTGAAGGTTGATCTGTTTGCGCATTTCCATCAATGGTGCAACATCATACGCGCTGGTGACGTAGAAATGCGGCACTTGCTGCTTGGATTCCACCATGCGCCTGCCAATAATCGAGCGCAGTTTCTCAATCGGCTGGTGCTCGTCAGCCGGGATGGGCGCACCTGGCATCCCGGAAGGCGCGGGCAAGGTTGCAGCCGCCGTTGCCGGCCTTAAGGGTGCTGCGGCCGGGGTAACTGCAGCTGGAGCCCTCTGCAAGGCTATTTCGACATCCCTACGGGTTATCCGACCTGCAGGTCCTGTACCCGTCACCTGATTCAGGTTCAGGTTGTTTTCCTGGGCGATGCGGCGAGCCAATGGCGACGCCCGCAGCACCCCGCCATCCGGCGTAACTTGCCCGTGTTGGGCAGTGGATACCTCAGGCGCTTCGGCTTTTTGCCCGGCAGATTCGGCTGCAGGCGTTTTCTCATCCGGCGTCTTCTTTTCAGCCGCAGCAGTGACGCTCCCGGGTTCCACGCCAGTCTCCGGCATGTCTTTGACTTCTTCACCTGGGGCGGCGATCACAGCGATAGGCGTACCGACCGGCACGATTGTCCCTTCAGCCACAAGCTGGCGGTAAAGGATGCCGCCGGCGCTGGATTCCACCTCAACCGTCGCTTTATCTGTCTCGATTTCGGCTAATACCGCGCCTTTCGTTACTTCACCGCCTTCAACGATGACCCAGCGCACCAGAGTCCCCTCAGCCATATCAAAGCCAAGTTTCGGCATTGCGACAATTTCAGCCATTACAGCACCTCCTTGACCGCGCTTATCACATCCTCGACCTTCGGCAGCATCATCTGTTCCAAAATGTGATTATAAGGCAGCGGGACTTCCGTCTGAGCAACTCGTTTGACGGGCGCATCCACGTAGTCGAAGGCTTCCTCATAAATTCGCGCGGCAATCTCCGACCCGACCCCAAAAGACTTCCAACCTTCTTCCACAACCACCGCCCGGTTCGTCTTTTTGAACGACTCGATCACCGGATCCATATCCAATGGGCGCAAAGAGCGCAAGTCGACGATTTCTGCCTCGATGCCCTCTTTAGCCAGGGTTTCCGCCGCCTTCAACGAAATCTCCAGCATTTTGCTGTACGTAACGATGGTCACATCTTTACCGGGACGCGCCACAGTTGACTTGCCAATGGGCACGATGTAGTCGCCTTCGGGCACTTCGCCACGGGTCTGATACAAGGTTGCATGCTCGATGAATAATATCGGATCCTGGCTGCGAATGGCGGCTTTCAACAGTCCTTTGGCATCAGCAGGCGTGCCGGGAGCAACCACTTTCAAACCGGGAAAATGGGCAAAAATGGCATCCGGCGTTTGTGAATGCGTGGCGCCCAACTGGCGTCCGCCGCCGCCCACCGCCCGAATCACCAGCGGCAGCACCATTTGACCGCCGAACATCATGTGCATTTTGGCAGCCTGGTTGACAATATGGTCAAAGGCGGAAAAAGCGAAATTAATGGTCATCAGTTCGGCCACCGGCCGCAGACCCGTCAATGCGGCTCCAATTGCCCCGCCAATGATGGCAGCTTCGGCTATTGGGGTATCCCGCACCCGATCCGCCCCAAAGTGATCGTAGAACCCTTTGGTAACCGCATAGGTACCCCCCCATAAACCGACTTCTTCTCCCATAATAAAGACTTTGGGGTCACGTTCCATTTCCTCCCAGAGCGCCTGAGAAATTGCTTCACGCATCGTAATACGCGCCATGATGATTCCTCCCCCTAATTTTCGACGTAAACGTTGCTGAAAACGACATCCACACTGGGCTCGGGACTGGCTTCCGCAAAAGCGACCGCCTCGGCTATTTCTTGCTCCGCCAGATCGGCCTGGTGATTCAATTCTGCATCCCCGGCCACCTTCATTTCCACCAGTTTTTTATGGAAGATGCCAATTGGATCATTTTCCTGCCAGCGGTGGACCTCATCCGTCGAGCGGTAGCGCTCAGGATCGCCCATGGAATGCCCGCGGAAGCGGTAGGTATCCACCTCCAGGAATTGCGGGCCGCTGCCCGCCCGGATTTCCTTGAATAGCTTTTCAGCCACCTCGCGAACTTTGAGTACATCCATGCCGTCAACCTGGTAATTTTTCATGCCAAAGCCGTCAGCCTTTTGTCGAATTTCAGAAACCGCTGAGGCGCGCTCCACAGAGGTGCCCATGCCATACTGGTTGTTTTCGCAGACCCACAGGATGGGCAAATTCCAGACTTTGGAAAGATTCAAAGCCTCATGAAAATAACCGATATTGGTTGCGCCGTCGCCAAACATGCACAGGGTAACCGCTTTCTGATTCTGGTAGAGGTCGCCCAGCGCCAATCCGGCGGCAATCGGCAGGTGCGCCCCGACAATCGCGTGCCCGCCCCAGTAATTCTTCTTGACATCCGCCATATGCATCGACCCGCCCATACCCTGCGAGCAGCCGGTCGCTTTGCCGAGGAGCTCAGCCACGATTTCCTTGGCGCTCAAGCCGCAGTTAATGGCTACGCCATGGTCGCGATAAGCGGTAATGACTCGGTCTTCGGCACGTCGAGCTGAGATCAACCCGGTGCTGACCGCTTCCTGCCCGATATACAGGTGCAGGAAGCCGCCAATCTTTCCCTGCTGGTAAAGTTCAGCGGCGCGTTCCTCCAGCCGCCGGATCACCACCATCTGGTGATACAAATTCAGATAATCGCTCTTCTCCATCCGTGGAGCTCCTTCTTGATCTCATCCGTCATAAAACCCCGTTACCGGGGTTTCTGTGCGACGGTTCAAAATTATTATGAATATTGTTATCGTAATTATACCAGAATCATGCCTTGACGTCTAAAGTCGAACCGTTTCAGGCGTGAGAAAGATATTGCGGATGGGTTAAAATCATCCGCCCCTCTGCTTTTAGCGAGGGGCGGAGAGAGTTTTTACGAACCGGATCCTACTTTACAGCATGCTTTAGAGCGGCGTGGGCGGCTGCCAGGCGCGCCACCGGGACGCGGAATGGCGAGCAACTGACATAGTTGTTGCCCAGGGTATGGCAAAAGTCGATCGAAGCCGGATCGCCGCCGTGTTCACCGCAGATACCAACTTCCAGATTAGGCCGGGCAGCACGCCCGCCGTCAACAGCGATGCGCATCAATCCGCCAACCCCATCGCGGTCAAGCGTCTGGAAGGGGTTCTTGGGCAGAATGCCCTGCTCGATGTAGGTCATCAAGAAGCTGCGCTCTGCGTCGTCGCGGCTGTAACCAAAGGTCATTTGGGTCAGGTCATTGGTGCCAAAGGAGAAGAATTCAGCCACGCCGGCGATTTCACCGGCAGTCACGCAGGCGCGCGGGATTTCAATCATGGTGCCGAATTTGTAATGCAATTCTTTGACGCCTTTTTCGGTCATTACGTCTTTGGCAATGCGCTCGAGGCGCGGCTGCACCCACTTCAACTCGTTAATGTGGCCGGTCAGGGGGATCATTACCTCGGGATGCGGATCCAATCCCTTGAGGCGGACGTTGCAGGCGGCCTCGAAAATGGCACGCACTTGCATCTCGACAATTTCCGGCATGGCGATGCTCAAACGGACACCGCGCATACCCATCATCGGGTTGCTTTCGTGCAAACTCTCGACCGCGTTCAGCATGACTTCCAGGTCTTTTACTTCTTTGGGTTCGGATTTTCCAAGCAGGTAGCCAGACAGGGCTTCGACGCGTGCAGTCAGAATTTGTTCTTCAAGTTCGCCGGCGGCCGGAAGGAACTCATGCAGCGGGGGATCGATCAGGCGGATGATCACGGGCAGCCCGGTCATGGCCTCGAACAGACCTTCGAAGTCACTGCGCTGACTTGGCAGCAATTCATCCAGAGCCGCTTTCCGGTCTTCTGAATTCTTTGCCAGAATCATGCGCTGCACAACCGGCAGGCGAGCCGGCTCGAAGAACATGTGCTCGGTGCGGCACAGGCCAATCCCCTTGGCGCCGTATTTTCGGGCGCGGACAGCATCCTTCGGATAATCAGCGTTAGCCCATACCTGCAAGCCAGTGGTTGGTGAACCTGCCGGACCTTTACGCAGACCCGGGCGAGCGCAAATCTCATCTGCCCAGGTAAGCAGGGTCAACAGATCAGTCTGCTCTTCCAGCGAAGCCGCGGTCAAGGTAAGTTTGCCGGTGAAAACCTCGCCGGTGGTGCCGTCCATCGACAGCCATTCGCCCTCGTGGACTACCAGGCCGTTAACTTCCATCAAGCGTTTGTCCATATCAATGCGAATGGAGGAAGCGCCGACGACGCATGGGACGCCAAACTGCCGAGCGACCACAGCGGCATGGGAGGTGGCGCCGCCTTCGCTGGTGACAATACCTTCGGCCGAAAGCATCCCGTGGACATCATCCGGCTTGGTGAACGGGCGCACCATGATCACAGCTTGCTTGTGCTCTTTGTGCATCACTTCAGTAGTGTCCGCATCGAAATAAACCTGGCCAACGGCAGCGCCCGGGGAAGCATTCACCCCAGTGGCGAACAACCGATCGGATTTCTTGGCGGCTTTGATCGTCTCGGGGGCAAACTGCGGATGCAGCAATGTGTCAACATCCTCGGGACGGATGCGGCCGATCGCTTCTTCCTTGGTGATCAACTTCTCATTAACCATATCGACGGCTGCTTTGACTGCTGCCTTGGAGGTACGCTTGCCGTTGCGGGTCTGCAGCATAAATAGGCGGCCACGTTCGATGGTAAATTCGACATCCTGCAAGTCTTTGTAGTGCTTCTCCAATTTCGCGGTAATGTCTAGGAACTGGGCGTAGGCCTCAGGCATGTCTTTCTTGAGCTCTTGGATTTTCTTGGTGTTTCGGATGCCCGCAACCACGTCCTCGCCCTGTGCATTGAGCAGGAAGTCGCCGTACATGACCCGCTCACCGGTGGCGGGATTGCGGGTGAAGGCCACGCCTGTACCCGAATCATTGCCCGTGTTGCCAAAGACCATGGTCTGGATGTTGACGGCCGTGCCCAAATTGTGCGAAATGTTGGTGGCGTTGCGATAATCAATGGCGCGTTTCCCGTTCCAGGAGTGGAACACAGCTTCAACTGCCAATTTCAACTGTTCCAGCGGCTCATTGGGGAAATCAATCTTCTTGACGCTGCGGATAATTTTCTTGAATTCAACGGTTAATGCTTTCAAATCCTCGGCCGTTAAATCGGTATCCGCGGTGACTTTCTTTGCAGTCTTAAATTCATCTAATTTTTCTTCGAAGTGCTTATCATCCATCTCCAGCACAACTGCGCCAAACATCTGCACCAGCCGGCGGTAGGAGTCATACACAAAGCGTTCATTCTTGGTCAGTTTGACCAGCGCTTCGGCCGTCTTATCATTCAGACCGATGTTTAATACAGTATCCATCATGCCAGGCATCGAGAATTTAGCGCCGGAGCGGCAGGACACCAGCAACGGGTTTTCGCTGCCGCCAAAGGTCTTTCCGGAAGCTTTTTCCGTCTCTTTTAGCGCTACCAGGACCTGATCCCACATCCCCTCGGGGAATTTATTGCCGCTTTCCAGGTAGGCGTTGCAAGCTTCGGTCGTGATGGTGAAGCCAGGGGGAACCGGAACGCCCAGGCGAGTCATGTCCGCCAGGTTTGCGCCTTTGCCGCCCAGCAGCCCGCGCACACCTTCCCAGTCGCCGCCCACATACTTTTCAGCAGCGTTTACTTCGTTGAACAAATAAACCCACTTTTTCATTTTGTTCCCTTTCGCTGATTTAAAATGATTTCTACTCCCCAAAAGGAGGTAAATATTAAGCCATTAAGCTTACGATTTTACCACAAAGGAGATTTATTTCACAATGTCCAGACGTGTCCAGACGTGTCCTCAGTCGGAAAATTGTTGTCAGGAATCGATTGCCAATCGATCAGAAAGTGGACATCCTTCGCCCTCTTTTGTAAACCAGTTGAAAGGAAAAAAACATACCAGATGACTGATAATTAAGCAGGATTAACCCAGGTTATGGAGATCATATGAGAGTATTGGTAATCGATGACGACCCGGCGATGACTGAGCTATTGAAGATTCAACTTCAGTCAGACCTCGTTACGGTGGAAACTGCTTATTCGGGCGAAGAAGGTATAAATATGGTACGCAAGACCAACCCGGATATTATTATTTTGGATTTGCTGATGCCAGAAATGGACGGCTGGCAGACCTGTAAAAAGATTCGCGAGATCTGTCAAACGCCCATTTTAATTCTTTCAGCTCTGGATAATCCGGCAATAGTCGCGACTGCGCTCGATGCTGGCGCCGATGACTATCTGATCAAACCTGTTTCTGCCAGCATTTTGAATGCGTATTTAGTTAATTTAACCCGGCGCAGCCGGGCGAAAACCGAAAAATTTCATACCATAACAATTTAACGGTTAATTCAGGCCGTCCATTCTCCTGATTGTAGTAAAATTCACACAGGCTACAGCGAACCCGTCCGAACGCTCTGCGGTTCAAATAATTTGCTGCAGCCTGGACGACTTCTAGCACCAACATCCATAAAAGGGAGAACCATCGTGCAGACTTGTTCTCGTTGTTTTACCCAGTCCCCTGACCAGGCGCGCATATGCCCATCCTGCGGCGCAAATCTAAAGGAATACTCGACCACGGCTGTAGCGGTGCAAAAAATGCGGGATAACCCGCGTGTCGTCAATTTACGTTTGGTCGTCTCCCATGATTCCTGCCCGGCTTGCCAGGCGGTGGAAGGCACATATACAAAGGATAAACTCCCCACGCTGCCGGTTGAAGGTTGTTCGCACGCCAACGGCTGCCGCTGCTTTTTCGAACCGATGCTGGATGAAATTTACCCCTAGACGGACATGACCAGGGCAATAAAAAAGGACGGTTTATCACCGTCCTTTTGGTTATACCTAATCTATAATCGCTTAACTTTATCCGCATCCTGCCACATGACAGATCAATTGGCGCAGCGCACTGACCACTTCCTGGGGGGTTTCCAGCATGGGCATATGTCCGGCTTCCGGAATTTCGACCAACCAGCCTTTGCTCAACATTTGCGCCAGGGTTACCGAGCGCTGCAGCGGGATCGTCTGATCATTTCGACCTGCAATCACAACCGTCGGTACAGCGATCGCTGCCAGCCAGGGGTTGGCATCGCTGCGGTCAGCCATCCCTTTCAGGGCATTAACCAGTGAGGTCGTCCGGCATTTCATAATGTTTTCGTGCAATTGCTGCTGAATGTCAACGTTCTGCGTCAGTTTGGAAGGCATGCCGTCGGCAATGTAGCGCACGCCGCGGCGTTTGGTTTCACGGGCGGTGACCAGCCGCGCCTGGCGGCGTTCGGGGGTATCGGCATCAGCCTGGGTGGCGACCAGGCCTAACCCGGCCAGCCGGTTAGGGTAGGCATGGGCGAATGCCAGCACGGCATAACCGGCCATGGAATGCCCAACCAGAACCACCTTTTCCAGTTTCAGGCGGTCAATCAGCGCCAGTAAATCTTCGGCCAGCAGCCGCATGGTAAAAACCTCATTCGAATCGGGCGAGTCGCCAAAGCCGCGTAAATCAGGCATGATCACGCGGGCTTCATCCTTCAACCCTTCCGCTACTTGAAGCCAGATCGTATGGTCCACGGGAAAGCCATGCACCAATAAAACGGGCGTCCCCTGACCGATTTCCTCATAAGCCAAATCAACCGGTTTAATGTTCATCGATCGTCCTTCTTATCCCTCTTGATTGGTAGCCAACCGTTCACGGGCAAAATCAAGCGCTTCCGTGCGCGTGGTAACCTGACCGGCTGCCTGCGCCTCGCGGATTTCCTCCAGCAAAATCCCGACAAGCGGACCCGGCTGCAGGTCGAGTGATTGCATCAAGTCACTGCCGTTGATCAAACGCGCGGGTTGAAGAATCTCCTCCCGGCGGTCGTACCAGGCGTCTAGTAGCTGGCGGCACACATGTAATTCCTGCTGCCAGCCGTCCGAGGTAATTGTAACACCATACGTTGCCAATTTATCCACCAGCGAAAACAACACCAGGTCGACTCCCACCTCGCCAAGGTCCCGGAAATAGCGGTATAGCGCTTTGCGGCTGATGAGTTCAGCGCTATGAGCCAGGTGATGAATGCGCATATGCTGCTGGACGAGCATTGTCAGGCGGTCAACCTCGATGGCGGATAATGCCAGCGCCTTGAAGCGTTTACATGCAGTTTCAACGCCGCGGGTTTCATGGTCAAAGAAACGCACCCGGCCGTCAGGGTCGACGCTGCGAACCGCCGGTTTGCCGATGTCATGATACAGGCCAGCCAGCAGCAGCAGTCCACGCAGAGTCCGGTCCGGGTTGAGTACAGCGCCAAAATGAGCTGCCAGTTGCTCGCGGTAGCGTCCCAGTTCCATCACAGCCAAACCGGACACCATACTGGAGCTTTTTTCCTCCCGGTACGGTTCAACCAGTACGGAGTAAAGGGTTTCCAGCTCTGAAATGAACGCCAGGGTATGCTCGAAGACATCATAAATATCCGGTGCAGACTGCCCGACACCTTTCAAGCTTTCCAGCTCCGGCAATAGCGAGTGGAACACGCCCAGCATAAAGCCGGTACGCAGCCCGGCCGCTGCCTGGGGACCGTCGAGGATACGGAATAATTCATCCCTCTGTCGTTCGACCGAAACGTGTTCCAACATCGGAACGACCTTTTTGAGTCCCTGGATTGTATCCGGCGTCATGCGCAAGCTAAATTCAGCCGCCAGGCGTACCGCCCGCAATGCGCGCAACGGATCATCCACGAAGGATTCCGAGCTGCAAATGCGTAAGTGGCGGTCGATGATGTCCTGCGCGCCATTGAGCGGGTCGATCAATTTGTCCGTCGCATGCAGGTCGATAGCGATTGCATTGATGGTGAAATCGCGCGCGCGGAGGTCTTGCTCAATACTGCTGCCGCGCAGCACGGAAAAATCAAGCATCCAGCGCCGTCCGCCATCCGCATGGTAGATGAGCCTGGCAGTCTGGCGCTCGGCATCCATCACATAAAAAGCCGCCCCGATTTGGTCGGCTGTTTTTCGGGCTAGCTGCAGTCCATCGCCGGTGACGGCAAAATCCAGATCATGACCCAGGCGCTGCATTAAACTGTCGCGAATGGCGCCGCCGACCAGGTACACCTTTTGCTTTTCACCGGCCAACCTGCGCAGGATCTCTAAAACCGGTATCCCGGGGATGATGTGCTCAAGCGTGTTGATCATCGCCTTTTTTCAAGCTTTGCCGGTATTTTCGCTCGTTCACCACCCCCACGAATGGCAGGCTGCGGTACAGTTCGTCCAAATCCAACCCGTAGCCAAAAACAAATTTATTCGGAATTTGGAAACCAACGTAGCGCACCGGCACGTACACCTCGCGTCGTTCGGTCTTATCCAGCAGCGTGCAGACATTTAACGTCCGAGGTTTACGGGCTGCCAGCAAGTCGAGCACGGAGGACAGAGTATGACCTGAATCGATAATGTCCTCAACCAAAATGACATCTTTGTCATGAATGTTCATGTTCAGATCAAGGGTAATGCGCACCTGCCCGGTGGTGGCTCGGCTGCCCGAACCATAAGATGATACCGCCATAAACTCTACTGCATGCGGAACGGATATCCGGCGCATGAGGTCGGTCAGGAACATCACGCCGCCGCGCAGGATACAGATCAACACCAATTGGTCGGAATGCTGAAAATCCTCACTGATTTTTGCGCCTAATTCAGCGATCCGCTGCTGCAGCAAATCTTCGGGGACCAGCACTTCTTCTAAAAAATCGTGATAATCCAGCATCCTGCCTCCCAGATTTACCAGCGCGGAACTTCGTGATGTTTACGGCAGCGGGCTTCGTACATTTCCGATGCGCCTACGATAATGATCGGATCATCATACCGCGCCGGCTTGCCATTGACCAGGCGCTGGGTGCGCGCCGCCGGTTCACCGCACACCATGCAGATTGCCTGTAATTTTTCTACATGTTCTGCAATGGACATCAGCGCCGGCATGCAACCAAATGGCTCGCCTCGGAAATCGGTATCCAACCCCGCGACGATGACGCGCATGTCGCGATCTGCAAGCTGTTGAACAATGTCAATGACTTTCTCTTCGAAGAATTGCGCCTCGTCGATGGCTACCACGGTTGTGTCTTTGTCAAGGTGGTTATACAAGTCTTCCACATGCTCGATCGGGGTGGCGTCAAACGCCGTTCCGGCATGCGAGGTGACCTTTTCGACCTGGTAACGGTTATCAATGACCGGCTTGAACACCTGCACCTTCTGCTTGGCGATGGTCGCCCGACGCAGCCGCCGGATCATTTCGTCGGTTTTGCCGCTGAACATGGAGCCAGTGATCACTTCAACCGATCCGTTATGATGCTTCATTTGTCCCTCATGCGCTGGAAAGATGGTTCGATTTTACCGCATCTTGCGCTGCCTGGCAGCGGGTTGGTTGGTTTTGTTTGGAGCCATCCATGAATATTAATGGCTGACTGTCATCGAGTGCAGAACGCGGCGCTCAGCGCCGTTCGACCTGGGTTCTGCATCTGGATACAGGCGGTTATGGACCTGCGCAGCTTGCTTCCGCCGCAACGCTTCGTCGCAATGATATCTATTTTCCCTTAAACAAAAAAACAGACGCTTAGCGTCTGTTTTTTTGTTTAATTTCTTTGGGTATTAGACTGCGACGTCTTCAGCGGCGGCAGGCAGAGCGTAGCCCAGCTGACGCAGACGTTTTTTCAGGTCGATCAGAGATTTGCGGCCAAAGCCGTCAACCTCGAGCAATGCAGCTTCGCCGCCTTCCAACTTCTCGATGATCTGGCCTACGTTGGTCAGACCGGCTTTGGCGAGGGCATCGGTCGGGCGGGCGCCCAGGCCGAGCTCAGCGATGGGTCGGGTCGGAGAAGTGCGAACGGTTTCGCGAGCTTTGGTGGTTTCGACATAGTCCTGACGAGCCTGTAACCGTTTGTAGAAGCGGTCCACCTGACCTTCGATGTCGAGGATACGCTGTTGTTGCCCGGTGAAAAACGGATGGCAATTGGAGCAAACCTCGGTATGAATTTCTTTCCGGGTCGAACCCGTTGTCCAGGTGTTGCCGCATGCACAGGTCACGACTGCGTCGGTGTAATACGTCGGATGAATATTTGGCTTCATTTCTAAATTTACCTTTTTTCCTTAGGATTCCTTTGCTTCCGGTCGGCGCTAAATCGGCCGGCGGTGCTTGGACCTAACATTCTCTAGGCAGATGCCTCAGCGGATGCCACGGCGGTTGCCTTTGGCACTACACTGACCAGTTTACGGCCATTGGGTAAGGTTTCAAAGACAACTACGCCATTCGCGGTTGCGAACAGGGTATCATCTTTACCAACACCGACATTTAAGCCGGGCTTGATATGGGTGCCGCGCTGGCGCACGAGAATGTTACCGGAAAGAACGACCTGGCCTGCGTAGCGTTTTACGCCCAGGCGCTGAGCGTTGCTATCGCGGCCATTACGACTGGAACCACCACCTTTTTTATGTGCCATTTCTTACTCCACTGCAATAGTTTCGATCTTAAGGCGGGTGTACTGCTGGCGATGACCAGTTTTGACACGGTAGTGCTTTTTCGCGCGGTAGTTGAAAATGGTCAGTTTGGGACCTTTTACATGATCTTCTACCGTCGTTCGAACTTTGACGCCTTTGATGGTGGGGGTTCCCACCTGCACACTTCCGTCCTCGACAAGCAAGAGGACAGAGTCCAACATAACCTGCGAGCCCACAGTATCCTGCAGGCGATCCACCTCGATGGTGGACCCTTCGACGGCGCGGTATTGCTTGCCGCCAGCTTCAACGATCGCGTACTTCATAAGCTCCAATCTCCAATCTTCACTTCACCACACATCCCGCGGCCATTCCGCCGGTGTGCGGGGAAGTTGGGGATACAAACCCTTGCCCCAGCCAATTTGCGCCGGGGCGACAGCGGAAGGTATTATAAGACCTGTCAGCCATTATGTCAATTACGAGTTTGGGCGCCTTTACTTATCACTGCACCATCCGCGAAAGCCTTCAGCGCCTTATCCAGCTCTATGAAACGCTCGATCGAGGCGCGCGGTGGCCGGTTACGAAGCTGAGACCATCTCTTCCAGCATCCGCGTCGTCAAGGACTTGGGACGCTCGATTGGCTTCCCCAGAGCACGCGCCCAAACCGCATGAGAAGTTAAACCAAGGGTGCGGCCGATCCCGAACAGCACTGTGTAGAATTCGAATTCCCGAACGCCGTAGTGGAATTGCATGGTGCCATTGATCGCATCTACGTTGGGTAACGGATTCTTTACCTTGCCCTGTTTCGCCAATATTGGGGGCAAACATTCATAAACCAGTGAAACGAGTTTGAATAATTCGTCATCTGGCATATGCTGCTTACCAAATTCCAGTTGCGCGGTAAAGCGTGGATCAGTCACCCTGAGAACGGCATGCCCGTAACCGGGAATCACTCTGCCCGTGTCGAGGTAATTCGAGAGGTATTTTTCGAGCTGCGGACGGGTTGGCAAGTCTGGGAAGGCAGCCTGCAGTTCCAGGAGCCATTTAAGGCATTCCTGATTGGCCAATCCGTGAAGCGGGCCGGCCAGGCCATTTATGCCAGCGGAGCACGCGTAATAAACATCCGAAAGCGCCGACCCGACCAGATGAGAGGTATGCGCACTAACGTTTCCGCTTTCATGATCGGAATGTAAAATGAAGAACAGGCGCACCAGGTCGTGATACTCCTTATCCTCGCCTTTGCCGATCATGTGGGCAAAATTTGCGCCCCAGTCCAACGATGGGTCAGGCGAAATGAATTGACCCTGGCGGAATTTCAGGTTGTAGATGAATGCGCCGATGACCGGCAAACGGGCGGTCAGGTTCAAGCTGTCTTCCAGGTAGTATTTCCAAAAATCAGATTTTGCAAGTCCTTCCGCATACCTTTTGGCAAACACGGATTCGGATTGCAACGCCAGGATGGCCATGGAAAACATCGTCATGGGGTGAGTATCAGCGGGCAGGCGGCGGAGGACATCAAAAACATAATCCGGAACCCGATTGCGCTGCTGCCATTCCTTTTCCACATCTAAAGCATCTTTCAGAGTAGGAATTTCATTTGCCATGAGCAGGTGATACAGCCCGCCAACAAGCGGAATTTCAGCGCCATCCATTCTGGGTAATAAGTTAATAATTTCGGGGATGGTGTATCCACGCAGGCGAATTCCTTCGTGTGCGTCGACATAAGAAATATCGCTAACGCTGGTTGGCACTCCACGAATGCCGCCATAAAGCTGCTCGACGGTAATTTCACTTACCTTAAACGAACCATGATTCTCTTTCAGGCGGGTAATGCGTTCACGCCAATCAACCAGTTGTGACGAGATTCGGTCAAATATTTCCATTTTGTTGTCTCCTGATGCCTGTTTCGCGAATATGTGGCGTTTTTGGGCACCCCGCGCTTCCCCAATCCAGCCATTTTCCAGAACCTCGGCGTGAACCGATTAAATGAACAACACGAACATTTTTGAATTAGTTTTCATCGAACTCCTCCCGAGACGAATATAAAATAAAAAGGCCTTCCGCATCTCGGAAGGCCTTTTGCACTGGTTAATCTGGAACTTACTTAAGCAAATGAAACCGCAACCTTCTCGAGTATGGTTCGGAGGTTTTGAGGCTTAGGATTCTGTTGCTGGCGACGAAGTTCCATAGCGCTGGTTTATAACATTTCCAAAAACAATTGTCAATCCTTTAAGGGATTCGGATTTTCCTGAAACTGATTAAAATCGGTTTGATTCCGTAACAAGTGCTACTTTGGCTTTTTCCCAAGTTTCCTTACATCCCCATCGCGAATAGTTACCCCCGTTGCGTCAAGATGCTCAAGAAAGGCCAGCGCGTATTTACGGCTGGTCGTGAACAGATCACGGAACTGCGCTGCCGACAGGCTGCCATCGCGCTGGATGACCTGCTCCACTCCGGCAAGCATGACCTGGTAATCACTTGTGCGGAACACGACCTCCGCTGAAACGTTAACTAGTATACCCTGCTCCAGTAGGGCAGTGTAAACGTCCTCGCCAGTTGCCGCCATGCACTCTTTCACGCTTGGTGTAGCGTAGGGAGTTGCAGCAAACTGCTTCAATAAAATATCCACTCGGGCCTGCTGCTGCGGGCTAAAACGCACGTGAAAATCAGGCAAATGCAGCATTTGACCATTTTCATGAAATTTTCCCGCCTTAACCCAGGATTTGCCGGCTGCCTGGAATACTCGCTGGCTCATTTTCAACCGGCTTTTGAGCATTTCACGCGGGATTCCGACTCGCAACGGGTTCGCCTGGTGAAACAATGCGACAACGCGTTCTGCCTGACCTGTTTCACCCGCCCAGACGGCTGCGTGGGCTGTCAGGACGTCGCTGTCGGACTTAGCCTCTCCGTTCTCCAACAGCAGCAATTGACCCTCTCTCAGGGCTTCCTGCAGAGCTGCCTGCGCTTGAACCTCATCCAGGCGCGCTCGGCGCAAGATGTCGCGCAGGGGTGCAATGCCAAGCGCCTGTGCTGCCTGCAGCAGTACCTCAACCGGCGTGCCCTCAGTCAGCGCTTTCAGCCGCGAGAGGACTGCGGTGTCCTTGCGCCGGTAGCGTCCGCGCGGGTCAGCGTCCAGCACGACCCCGCCGCCCAGAGTCTCCCCCGGTGAAGGCCGCCGCAAGATATACCGGTCGCCGCGCACGGCTACCACCGGATCGCGCAGTTCAAGTTGTAAGAATCCATTCTGGCCTGGCGTCAGTTGATCATCGCCAAGGATGCGTGCCTGACCCACGACCTCAGATGCGCCAATAAATAGCTTCACCTCTGCGCCGTGCTTGAGCACACTGCTGACATCACGCACCATTCTGAATTGGACATCCAACCGCTGGCTGGCATGATACTGACGTGGATGTGTCAGAACTTCGCCGCGTTGAATCTGGTCCACGTTCAACCCGCTCACATTCACTGCCGTCCGGCTGCCTGGCGCGGCCTGATCTTCTTTTTGGCGGTGTGTTTGGAGGCCGCGCACCCGGCCGCGTAGCCCGGACGGCAATATTTCCAATTCGTCTCCAACGCGTAAACTGCCGTCCACCAATGTGCCGGTAACCACCGTGCCAAAGCCGGACATGGTAAACACCCGGTCAACCGGCAGGCGCGGCCGTCCCAGGTCGGGCCGGCTGGGCGTTTCTTCCAGAATCGCGCTTAAAGCTGCTTTGAGGTCATCCAATCCAGCGCCGGTGCGGGCTGAGACGCGAATGAGAGGCGCTTCTGCCAGTACAGTTCCCTTCAACGCATCGCGCACGTCGGCTTCAACCAGGTCCAACCAGTCTATGTCAGGCGCAAGGTCGATTTTTGTGAGAACCACAATCCCGCGCTCGATCTGCAGCAAATCAAGGATGGAAAGGTGCTCGCGCGTTTGCGGCATCACCCCTTCATCGGCTGCCACCACAAACAAAGCTGCATCGATTCCACCCACGCCTGCCAGCATGTTTTCGATGAAATCGCGATGACCCGGCACATCCACAATACCCACTGTTTCACCGTTCGGCAGCGGCAGCCAGCCAAACCCAAGGTCGATGGTCATTTCCCGTTCGCGTTCTTCACGCAGGCGGTCAGGATGCACACCGGTCAGTGCTGCGATCAGCGTTGATTTACCATGATCCACATGCCCAGCAGTACCGATTACATGCATGCCGAAAAATCCCTACCGGTTACGAGGCAAGGTTTGGTCGTGCTGTTCTGCCCAGTCGCGCGTCATCCCCAGCAGGGCGTTTAACCGCTTCTGGGTTTCTTCAACCATCTGGTGGATCACGTCCTGGATTTCCTGCATCTGATCTTCCAGCAGTACCAGCCGCTCCTCAGCTTTGTTAAATTGCCGACTCATTTCGCGAGATTGCTCTTCCTGCGCCAGGGTGTAATTCGTCCAGCGTTTCTGGTCATCGGCTTTGAAGGAGACCCATTCCTGACGGAACCGTTCTTCCACTAAACGCTGCATCTCGGTAATTTCATTGATGCGCCGCTCGAAGCGCGCACTGATTTCGTCGAAGGCTTCCTGCGAACGTTTCACTGCGCGGTGGGTGGCATCCAGCGACTGCATTTGTGAGTCCAAATTGAGCGATTGGCTCTCCACCTGTTCGAAACGCGCCTGCCATTCACGCCAGACCCGGTCGCGCTCCATGACCGCCAAATTTTGCTTTTCCATAAAGGCTAGCTGCCCCTGCCGGCGCTCGGTTTCGCCTGCCAGCAGTTCGCCGATGCGCAGTTCGAGCTTGCGCATGGCATCGGTGGTCAGATCAGTTTTGCCGCGCTGCTCCTCGATCCGTTTGCGAATTGCGCTGACTTCTCCTTGTAAATCCGTCAGGCGCTTGGCGTCCTGGTGCTGACCTTCATCCAATAGTTTGATTTGCCGCCGGTACTCTTCATCCGAACGGCGGGTAGCGCTCAACCGGTTGCCCAGTTCCTCGATTTCGGTCCCCAGACGGTTTTCGCCTTCATTGCGGGCTTGCAACCCTTTTTTAATATCCGGCAGACTTTCCACTCCCTTGCGAATTTCTCCGATCATCCGGTTGGTTAATTCCAGGTCGGCCAGCCGGACTTTTTCCATTTCACGGTCATGTTCGGCGCGTTGTTTTTCGACTTCTTGCACCTGGCGCGCCAGGTCAACCCGCATCTGACCGATGCTGTTTTCGATTTGCTCAAAGCGTGTCAGCGATGTGGTGATGCGTGCCAGGTCCCCTTCCACCTCATTTACCCGCTGGTCAACCGGCGGAATGCGCTCCTCGAGGTCCGCAATCCGGTCCTGCAAAGTTGCGATCACCAACTTATCTTTGCGGCGCTCTTCATCCAACCAGTCAAGTTGCTTTTTAAATTGATCAAGTTCCATTGGAATTCCTCTAAATGGGGAAAATTGCAGGCAGCGTTTTAGGGATTAATGCTTGAATGGCAATATTATAAACAATTCTACGTTACCGCAGCATTGCAACATCTGGCTCGATTGTCGCAGATGTTGCTTGTGTAAATCGATTTGATTTATCGGCTATGCGCAAATAATTCTCGTGACGACCACGTATTCGAACGGCAATCCAGCAATAACTAGAATAACTGCGGAAAGGCTTGCAAAATAAACAGGATTGATTGAAAAAATGTCTCTGGAAATAAGCCGAAAGCCAGTAGCAGCAGGCAGCTGCTGATTAAGATCACCCGCGCAGGCCAATTTTCCATCATGTGCCACTCTTCTTCGTCGCTGTGAATCAGTTCCGATAGAAGGTGCATGCCACAAAACAGAAATCCTGCGGTCCCGATCCCCGTTCCGATCAATGAAGTACGGGAAATCGTTGCGAGTTGTTCAAAGATCTCCAACCGCACAGGCAGTCCGGCCAGTAAAGGGAATCCCCCGATGGATAAAACTGCCGCCAGCAGCCCGAAAGCTGTGAGCGGGTATCGGTGCGCCAGGCCGCGAATGCCCTCAAGAGTCAGCGGGATTCCCTGGTTTTCCAGCACCGCCAGGGCAAAGGCAAAGACCAACAGCGCCAGCAAACGCGGTAAGAAGGCAGCAGCAAACAGCATCCAGCCCGACAAGGTATTTAGGCTAATTGCCAATAAGGCAAAACCTGTTTCAAAAATGACCGCGTAACCAAATACCCGGGCCAGGTTGACCTGAAATGCTGCCCAAAGCCCTGCCGTAACCACCATCAATACCCCGACGATGCGCACGATGTAGAACAATGCCGCAGAATCACCCAGGAATCCGATTGAATTGATGAAATCCAGCCCAAGCAGCAGGATCGCAGTGGGCAGCAAACTGAGGACATATCCCGCCGGGAATGGGTGCGTTTCGGCCATCATCATCGGCAGCCAATTATAAAAAGGGAACACTCCCAACCAGAAGGCGAATCCCAGCCCAAGGAGCAATCCCGCGCGTTGAAACATAGCCGTATCCGCCGGGTTGGCTTCAGCAACCCCCAACAGCCAACCGGCTAACAAAACCGCCGGTACAGCCAGCGTCTGAAAGATCATATACCGCTGCAGGCCTTGCCCGACCTGACGCCCGGGTGGCGAAAGGATCGGAATACTGAATAACACCGCGGTTTCCACCAGCAGCGCAGCGTATAAAAAGGGTTCCACCGCCAGCGCTGCCGTTAAGGCAGCCAGCATTCCCAATCCGAAGGATGGGAATAGTCGGTGCGGCCATG
>MGMG01000051.1 GCA_001796355.1 Chloroflexi bacterium GWB2_54_36
GGTTGAGCGATGTAGACTTCGTCCGGCCGCGGCAAACGGGTATGGAGGAATTTGATGTTGAAATGTCCTCCAGCCTGGAAAGTCGCCATCTAGCGGTTTTTACAAATCTACTCGGCGCAGAAAACGTGCAAACCGGTACCTACGAACGCGTCCGCGCCTCCTATGGCGGCGGCATGATCGATGCGCTGCGGCTGCGCCAACATATTGTCGAGAACTTGCCTGGCGCGGTGCTGTCACCCCGCTCAACAGAAGATGTGCAGACGGTCATGCAGTATTGTGATGCAGAAGGGATACCGTTGTATGTGTATGGCGCTGGTTCGACGGTCACCCGCGGCATGGAGGCTGTGCAGGGCGGCGTCACTTTGGACATGAGCCGGCACATGAACCAGGTGGTGGCTTTCAACGAGGTAGATCAAACCATCACCGTGCAGGCTGGCATGCCAGGACCTGAGTTGGAACGCCTGCTCAATAACGCTTCGGAAAATTTCAATGCGCAGAGGGCTTACACCTGCGGGCATTTTCCGCAATCGTTTATGCATTCGAGCGTGGGCGGTTGGATGGTCACCCGCGGCGCCGGGCAAAATTCAACGTATTATGGCAAAATCGAGGATATCGTCCTGGCGCAGGAGTATGTCACCCCGCGCGGTATTTTACGCACGCCCAGTTACCCGCGCTGCGCCACTGGTCCCGATTTCGACCAGTTGATGATGGGATCTGAGGGCTGTTTTGGCGTGTTGACCACTGTCACCCTGCGGGTTTTTCGCTACACACCGCAAAATACCCGCCGCTTCAGCTTTTTATTCCGCACCTGGGAGGACGCTCTTGCAGCCGTGCGGGAAACGCTGCAGGGCGAGTTTGGTATGCCGTCCGTTTTCCGCCTGTCGGACCCCGAGGAAACCGATGCCGCTTTGCGCGTGTATCATATTCACGGCACGCCAGCGGACGCGGCCTTGCGAAAAATGGGGTACCTTCCCATGCAGCGCTGCCTGCTGTTGGGCTCTGCGGATGGCGATGCTGCCTACGCTCGATTGGTGGCGCGAAAAATCGCCGCCATTTCCCGAAGCCACCATGCTTTCACATTGACGCCGTTTCAAGTCACCCGGCGCTGGGAGAAAACCCGCTTCACCGATCCTTACATGCGCGAGGATTTGATGGATTTTGGCATTTTGATCGATACGCTGGAGTGCGCAATGACCTGGGAGCAGGCGCCCGAAGTCCATGCGAGGGTGCGTGAATTTGTCAAAAGCCGGCCGCAAACCATTTGCATGACGCACCTGTCGCACATGTACCCGCAGGGCGCCAACCTGTACTTCATCTTTATCGCACACATCACCGATATCGACGAATACCTGACGCTGCAGTACGGCATCCTCGAGGCCATTCAAAAATCCGGGGCCGCCATGAGCCATCACCACGGCATTGGCAAACAGACCGGACCGTGGCTGGAGGGGCAAATTGGCGCAGAATGCATGGACGTGATTCGCGCTCTCAAACAGCATTTTGACCCGCACAACATCCTCAACCCGGGCGGAACGCTCGGGTTGGATATGCGCGCTGTCCAGCGGGAAAAACGCTGGGGTTTTCGCCATTGAGTTCACAGTGTTGGGGTATATACTAGCAGCATCCTGAAAACACTCTGTTTCCGACCATGGCCCCTGAAAACATTCTGGCAATTGACAACGGCACGCAAAGCGTCCGGGCGCTGTTATTCGACCCACGTGGCAACTTGCTGGCCAAAGCCCGCATACCCATCGAACCGTACTATTCAACCGCACCAGGCCTGGCGGAACAGGATCCGCAGGTATTTTGGAATGCAGTCTGTCAGGCCTGCCAGGCGTTGTGGCAAATGCCCGGCGTTGACCGGTCCAGCATTGCCGGCGTCGCGCTGACCACTCAGCGCAGCACCCTGATCAACCTTGGCAAGGACGGCAAACCGCTGCGGCCAGCCATCCACTGGCTGGACCAACGCCGCACCGAAGGTCTACCGCCGGTCAGCGGCCTGTGGGGCGCGGCTTTTGCACTTGCCGGGGCGACCCAGACAGTCAACTACCTGCAGGCGGAAGCGGAATGGAATTGGATTCGCACTCAGCAGCCGGAAGTTGCCAAAAACACCCATAAGTACGTATATCTATCGGGCTATCTCACCTATTTACTGACCGGACGCCTGGTCGATTCGGTCGGCTGTCAGGTGGGCTATATGCCTTTCGACTACAAAAAACACCGCTGGGCTTCGCGTATCGATTGGAAGTGGCAGGTCCTGCCGATGGATCCGCAAATACTGCCAGACCTGGTGCCGCAAGCCCAGCCGTTGGGTGAGATTACGACCGAAGCGTCCGCCGCTACCGGCATTCCAGCCGGTTTGCCGTTGATTGCCGCCGCTGCCGACAAGGCCTGCGAGGTGCTTGGCTCCGGCTGTCTGCAGCCGCAATACGGCTGCCTGTCTTACGGCACCACTGCAACCTTCAATACCACCCACCGGCGTTATATCGAGGTCATTCCGCTGATCCCGCCGTACCCGTCGGCGGTTCCCGGGGCTTACGATCTGGAACTGCAAATTTACCGCGGCTATTGGATGGTGAACTGGTTCAAAAATGAATTTGGCTTGCGCGAGGAGCGCCTGGCGCATGAGCGCGGCATCGAACCGGAAGACCTGTTTGATGAACTGGTTGAACAAATTCCTCCAGGCTCGCAGGGATTAGTTTTGCAACCCTACTGGTCGCCGGGCTTGCGCTCACCGGGCCCCGAGGCGCGCGGCGCCATCATCGGTTTTGGCGACGTACATACCCGCGCACATATCTACCGCGCCATTCTGGAAGGCCTGGCCTATGCACTGCGCGAAGGCGCCGAGCGTACCACCAGACGCAGCGGCGTGCGTCCAACTGAACTGCGGGTCGCCGGCGGAGGCAGCCAAAGCAAGACCGCCATGCAAATCACCGCGGATATCTTCGGCCTGCCGGCCGCCAGGCCGCACGTTTACGAAGCCAGCGGGCTGGGTGCGGCCATCGACGCGGCGGTTGGCGTTGGGCTGCATCCCAATTTCGAGGCTGCTGTAGCCGACATGACGCGCGTTGGCGACGTGTTCGAGCCTAACCCTAAAGCACAGGCAGTCTATGATGAGTTGTACAAAGAAGTGTATTTAAAGATGTATAGCAAGCTAAGGCCTTTGTACCAGGCTATGCAAGAAATCAAGTAGGTAAATAATAGTTGGATGACAAGGCGCAGAGATAACTGCTTGACATCGTATATTAAATACCATATACTCTTAGATGTCTGACATTATCACCCCCCCACACTGACACCTTAATTACTCTGTCTGACCGCTCAAGCAGATTATGCTTGGACGTCCGGTATTCTATTCCAATGTAAAACCCGATGTCTGAGCTGTTTATTGATAATGCCTTCTTTAGTTCCAGGTTGACAAATGAGGTGAGCTTATGCGAGTTGACAATCCGGCAAATTGGTGCTGTACCATTTCCCATTTGTTTACGTTTATTCAATCCGATCGATCCGTTAAATTGACCAGCCCTGGTGTAGCCGCTCCTTACTACTGGTTCGTCGGTCATTTATGCTGCGGCTTTTTATCGCGCCGTTCGCTCTGTGTGAGAATGGTGCGCCTCTGAACCAACGTTTTAAGTCAGAGGATCCAGTCCATTGGCAGGAGGTGAGTTTACCAGCAAATCTTGAGCCAGCAGCAAAACCTCAAACCGTTATTTTATCCACGCGCCTTAATGCGCCCCATTTGTTCCCAATTCATCAATTCTAATGAGGAGAAAAAGGAATGGCAGCACAAGCGACTAGTGTTTGGACTTTGGAAGAGGGCGAAGTTCGTAAGCCAGGTATCGTCCATATCGTGGCATTAGCTCTCTTCACCGGCATCGGTATTGTTGTTGGCACCTTCGGCAGCCTGGCAATCCCGATCGGATTCGTATCGGCGTTCTGGCCTGGGCAGGCCATCCAGGCGGTTGGCTCGGTTTGGTACGGCATGTGGGGAGGCATTGCAGCCTTCGTTTTCCCGTTGATCTCCAATGCCATGAGCGGATCGGCGCCGCTGCCTGTTTCGCTGGCCTACATCCCGGGCAACTTCGTTCAGGGTATTGCCGCCGGTTGGGTATTCCGCCAATTCAAACTGGATCCTTCCCTGAAGACTGCTAAGGACTGGTTGGGCTTCACCCTGGTTGGTATCCTGGCAGCCAATGCCTTCGGCGCCGCGTGGGGCACCACTGTGTTACGTATTTTTGGCCTGATCACCCCAGATGCTCATCTGGTGGCCTGGGTAGGTTGGTTCCTGGGAAACTCCGTTGCTTCCTGGGTCTTGGGCGTTCTGCTGCTCAAGTTCATCTCCCCTCTGGTTGTCAAGACCAAGGCATTCTGCAAGGGTTATTGGGCTTAATCAACAAATTCCTGAAAGAACGTTTTCAGGAAATTTTCCGGACAGTTTCGGAAAACCTCGCAATTCGACTCCCCGCTTCGGCAACGAAGCGGGGAGATCGTGGCTGACAGTAAGACAGGAGATTTGAATGGATCAAGCTTTGCCTGTCGCATCAACCGCCACAACCAGGCGGATGCGAAAAACTCTTTTAGGAACGGTGCCGGTATCGTCGCCGCTTTACCAGTTACATCCGGTTACCCGTTTCATCACCCTGGTATTTTTAGGTGTGGTTTCACTGTTTATCGATGTACCCGAAATTAACATCTTGCTTATTGTTATGGTATTCATCTACTTGCATTGGGCAAAAGTAGATATGTCCAACCTCAAGATCTACCTGCCCTTGACCATAACAGTTGCGATCTTTATGTTTACGGTTTCGATTGGTTTCCCAAGCCGACTGCCTGGTTACCATACGTTTCAATTTCTCGGCATCACTTTCTACTTTGAATCGCTATACTGGACTTTTGCCAGCTACTGGCGCCTGATGGCTATGCTCATCGGGACTATCCAATATTTTTCGACCAATCGCGAACGCGAAACGTTGGTTGCGATTCGTACGCTCAAAGCCCCCTTTGTCATTACTTACTTCTTCAGTCTTGCACTGCGCTCGGCCGGCATGTTCCTGGAAGATATGCGCACCATCCGCGAAGCCGAACGGGCGCGCGGTTTGGATGAAACTTCCCTGGCGCTGCGCGACCGCGCCAAATTGTATGTGATGTATATGATACCGCTGTTTACCTTGGCGATTCGCCGCACCGACGAGATCAGCAACGCGCTCTATGCTCGCGGCTACACCCCCTCCGGAAAGCTGGAAAACGGAGTTCATCGCAGCGACTATATCCTGACTAAATATCCCATTCGCAGGATCGACATCATCGTCATCAGCGCAATGATCATCACGTTCATTACGGTCATCATTCTGCGCGTGCAGTTTGGTATTTTTGCAGTTGCGCAATCGCCGCTGCGGATTTTCTTGCTCAGCCTGTGGAGTTAACCCATGACAGCGGTTTCTATTAAAGATTTAGGTTGGAAGTACAGCGGTCGTAAACATTTCGCAATCGAACATGTAGATTTGGAGATTCCAGAAAATTCCTTTGTCAGCGTGGTAGGGCCAAATGAACATGGCAAAACGACCCTGGTATCCTGCATCAAAGGCCTGATTCCCAACAGCTTCCACGGTGTGTGGCGGGGGCAAGTGGAGATCTTTGGTCAAGATGTTCGTAAGATGAGCACTGAGCGCCTGGCCGCCGACATTGGCTTTGTGTTCGCTGATCCAGAGGCACAGTTTACCTCGATGACGGTGGAGGAAGAACTGGTATTTGGGTTGGAAAATATTGGCCTGCCGTTGAACGAGATTCAGGAACGCCTGAATTGGGTGTGTGACCTTACGATGATCGGCAATCTGCTGGATAAATCGCCCTACGAAATTTCGGGCGGCCAAAAGCAACGGGTTGCCATTGCCTCTGTGCTTGCCATGCGTCCGCGAATTATTATTCTGGATGAACCAACGTCCATGCTTGATCCGTTGGGCAAGGATAACATTTTCCAGATTTTGACCAACATCAAAAAAGATACCGACCTGTTGGTGATCGTTGTCGAGCATAACATCGAACAGATCGCGCCGCTCTCAGATTTGATGGTGCTGATGTATGATGGCAATATTGCCAAAGCAGCGTCGCCAGCTGAATTCTTCGAGAACAGCGATTTTCTGCTCCAACATGGGATCATTCCCCCCCAGGCGACCACCTTTGTTGACCGATTAAAGCAGCAAAAGCTGTATGACGGCACCCTGCCGGTCGGGCTGGAAGATGCCATTGACATTACCAGCCGCGTACTGCGGAACCATTCAACGCCCAAAAACTGAATGCTGCGAGATTAAAGTTAGCGATGGGTTAATGAAGGGCGATAAAAATACTCCCTTTCCTTGCGTTTTAGAATAGGACACTCAATGACATCTGAACGCCTGATTGAAGTCAAAGACCTTGTTTTTGAATACCCCGATGGCACCCAGGCCTTGCGGAAAATTAGCCTCGATATATATGCCGGGCAATTTATTGCGCTAATCGGTCAGAACGGTTCGGGTAAAACCACCTTGGCCAAGTCACTGAACGGACTGCTCAGGCCGACTGAAGGGTACATTAAAATCGATGACCTGGATACCCGCGATCGCGGCACCACAAAGAAGATCGTAACCAAAGTGGGTTATGTATTCCAGAATCCAGATCACCAGTTATTTAACAATACCATTTACAAGGAAATCGCCTACGGGCCGACCAACCTTGGCATGAAGGAAAGTGAAGTCAAAGAGCGTGTGGAAGAAGCTGCGCAAGTGTGCGGTGTGGAAGAGAGCCTGTTCACGGAACATCCTTTCTTCTTGACCAAAGGCCTGCGGCAGCGAGTGGCAATTGCCTCCATCCTGGCGATGCGCCCACGTACCATCATCGTCGATGAACCGACCACCGGCCAGGACATGCGCCAGTCGTTGGAAGTGATGAATTTTTTACGGGACCTGTGGGAAAAAGAAGGCCACACCATTATCATCATCACCCATGAAATGCCGATTGTGGCACAATATGCTCAACGCACTGTGGTGCTGGGGCAGGGTCAACTGTTGATGGATGCGCCAACCCGCGAAGTGTTTGCCGAGCCCGAATTACTGGCGCGTACCTTTGTCAAACCGCCGCAAATCACCCGTTTGGCGCAGTCTTTTTCTGACTACGGCATTCCGAAAGACATTTTAAGTGTGGATGAAATGTCCGCCGCTTTTGAAAAGGTACGGGCAAGTCAGGGGTAGGCCATGCCCACTGCGCTTGTAATTAACCCAAACACATCAGAAAAGATGTCGGATAGCATTCGCGCTATTGCTGCGCATGTGTTCATCTCCCCCTGGGAATTTCGGGTGGTTAATGCTCCAGCCGGCCCTGAATCGCTCGAATCGTGGCGTGACTACCAACTGGCCGGCGTTACCATCCTGCCGCTGCTGAAAGAGCATGATGATGTGGATGGTGTGGTGCTGGCGTGCTTTGGCGACCCTGGATTGTACGCGCTGAAGGAGGTGTCTGCGTTGCCTGTAGTGGGCATTGCCGAAGCCGCCTTCTCACTTGCGCTTCTGCTGGGCGGCAAGTTTGGCATTCTGGCCGCTATGAACCGGGCCATAGGGTTAATGGATGCACTGGTGCGCATGTATGGCCTGGAAGCGCGTTATGCGGGTACGGTGGCTCTGGATATGCGCGTGCTCAACCTGGAAGAAGACCATCAGGGCACATTGGCAGTGCTGGAACGGGTGAGTAAGGAACTGCTCACCCGCGGCGCGGATGTGCTGCTACTGGGCTGCGCCGGGTTGACCAGCTTCACCCATGATCTGACACAACGCGTACCCGTGACGGTTATTGATCCTGTCGAGGCCGGCTGCCGTATGTTGAAAATCGCAGTTGAAATGGGCTTGAACACCAGCCATAGCGGCCTTTTCAGCCTGCCAGAAGCCCAACAGATGAATGGGCTGCCACGCGCCTTCTCACCTGAAATGGCTGCCTATCTGAAGACCTGGGAAAGCAAATAGGCGCGCATGGAAGATTTTTTCTTCGTCTCTGAGGGCGACCGCATTCATGCAGTTTTGTATGAGGCTACTAAAGGTAAGGCGCCTCAGGGCGCGGTGATTTTTGGTCATGGCGCATTCGAGAGCAGCGCGCACTGGACTGATTATGCGCACCGGTTGGCGGACCAGGGCTTCTCGGCGCTGGCAGTCGATTTTGTGGGCCACGGCGCAAGCGACGGCTTGCGTGGACTGGTCGATCTGCGGCGTTGGGCTTATAACCTGCGCGACGCAATGAACGCGCTGACCTTGCGCGGTTACCGGCGCTTTGCAGTTGTCGGTTGGGACAGCGGAGGCAGCGCTGCATTGTTGGCTGCCGCGCATGACCGCCGGATAGAATGTGTCGTAACGCTGGCCGCCCCGGTGAATTTGACCCCCTTGTTGAGCGAACGCATCGTCTTTACCCTGATGACGGGTTGGAGCAAGGTACGCAGCCTGTTCACCAAAAAACCACTTACCCTTTCACGTGCCGAAGCCTACAACGAGCTGTGCTTTGCTGTGGACAGCGAAGTGGATGGTGCTTATAAGAATGACGCTTATTTGCAAGAGATTCTTGCGGCTGTGCCTGTTCCGCAGAGTCTGGATAGCGTGTGGGTGGACATCACCACAGCGTTGAAGAATGTCAACACTCCTGTGCTGGTTTTGCATGGTAAGGCCGATGAAGTGATCCCCATGAGACAGAGCGAGAAACTGCTCAAGTTATTGCCAGGCCATAAAAAATTAGTGCTGGTGGAGGATGCCGGGCATGCTCTGCACCTTGATCAGAAAAAAGATGAAGTTTATATCACCATTGCACGGTGGATCAAGAATTATCTGAATTAATCCTGCTGCTTCGGGAGGCTGGGATGACACAAAAAACCTTGCTTATACAGGGTGGTACCGTAGTCAATGAATTGGGCGCTTACCCGGCGGACCTGTGGATCGAAGATGGAAAGGTCATATCCCAGGCGCCAACGGGCGCTTATGCGTCTCAGCGGGCAGATGAAACGATCGATGCAACCGGAAAACTGGTGCTTCCCGGGCTTATCGACCCACACCTGCACTTTAACTCGCCTTTCATGGGCACCATCACCGCCCACGGTTATGACAACGGCACGGCCGCAGCGGCTTTCGGCGGCGTAACCACACTGATCGATTTCTCCACCCAACCCAAGGGCGGTTCGATCCTGCAAAATGTCGAGCAGAAAGAAGAAGAAGCCCGCGGGCGCGCCTATATCGACTGGAGCGTGAGCGGCATTTTGCTGGATGCCGAACCGCAAACCCTGGCTGAGATTCCGCAGTTGATAGCGGCCGGGCTGCCCACCTACAAGTGTTTTACTACTTACAAGCATTCGGGCCGTCTGATGGATGATGACAGCTTTTTGCTGCTACTGGAAGCAACCGCCAAACACGGCGGCATGCTAATGGTTCACTGTGAGAACGATGCCATCGTCAATTACCATACCGAAAAACTAATCGCTGCTGGCGAGCTGGCGCCCATTGACCACGCACGCAGCCGCCCGGCCTCTGCCGAGAATGTTGCCATTCAACGGGTGGTGGATTTGATGCGCGAAGTGCCTGCGCCTGTGTATATTGTGCATACCTCAACTGCTGAAAGCGCCCAGATCATTCAGCGCGCGCGTTTGGAAGGGCTGCCGATCCACTCCGAGACCTGCACGCATTACCTGATACTCACCGAAGAAAAACTGAAAGGGCCAAATGCCCAACTCTTCATTTGCAGCCCGCCGCTGCGCAAACAAAAAGATGTCGATGCGCTGTGGCATGCGCTGGGCAGCGGGGCAATCGAGGTTGTCTCCTCGGATGATGCGGGCGTTTTACCCGCCGACAACCTGCGCATCGGCCAGGGTCGCTTCGACAAGGTGCCCTCCGGTCTCACAGGCATCGAAACTCGTTTGTCCATTCTGTACACCGAAGGGGTGTGCAAGGGACGCATCACCTTACCGCAGCTAGTGGCTGCCGCATGCAGCACCCCGGCCAGGCTGTTCGGACTGTACCCAGCGAAGGGGCACCTCAACCCGGGCGCGGATGCGGATGTAGTGCTGTTCGACCCCACCCAGACCTGGACGATGTCGGCCAGTACCCTGCACCAGAACACCGATTTTTGCATCTTCGAAGGCTGGCCGATTCAGGGCAAGGTTGAGACAGTAATCAGTCGCGGAGAGTATGTTATTCGCAAGGGCGAGCTGGTTGGCCGCCCAGGGCGGGGACAGCGCGTGTTCCGCAAGCAGTAACCGGAGGATTATTGGAGCGCCAGCATTCCGGCTGGCTAGCCAGTGTTCGAAAAGAGGCACAGCAGGCTGCGGCCGTTGTACCAGGCCATGCAGAATATCAAAAAATAACCGACTATTCCCATTCATCCGGGTTGTATTTACGCGTGCGCTTGAGCACCCCGCGCTGGCGCTTGGCCCCGACCCGAGCCGCTCTGGCGGTCACGCTGGGGCGGGTGGGTTTGCGCTTTTTGGCCGGCTCGGCGGCTTTTTGAATTAAAGTAACCAGCCGCTGAACCGCATCGATGCGGTTCTTTTCTTGTGAACGGAAACGTTTAGCTTCGATGATCAGAATGCCGTCCTCGGTCATGCGGTTGCCGGCCAATTTGATCAGGCGTTCCTTGACGTCCGCTGGCAGTGACGGTGAGTTCGCCACATCAAAGCGCAACTGAACTGCCGTGGAAACCTTGTTTACATTCTGCCCGCCAGGACCGGACGCGCGGATGAAGTCGAAAACAAGCTCCTTTTCATCCAGTGAGAGGGTTGGGGTAAGCTCGATCATAAGCGAGAAAATGATAACGCGGAGTTGGAGCCTTTACAACACCTCAGCCATTTCCTGGCTCCCGTGAATGCTTGCATCGCAACTGCGGTAATCGCCTTGCGGGGTTATGCGCTATATCCGCTCTATATTTCAGTCGAGTCGCCAGCCCAATCCACCAACCCTGGCCATTGGGGTGGAACAACGCTCAGACCATCTGATTCAGGCTGAGGAGCATAGTTTGGATTGAATTGTCCGCCCAATGTCAATGCAGGGGCGAAATCACCTGATATTGACGAGCTTTGCTGTATGCCTGCCGGTTTAGGCCGCAGTAAAATCAATGTCACCACCAGTCCAATCAGGATCACATCAATCGCGATTAATAATACGACAAACCGTTTGAACTCAAAAGGTCTTCGCTTTATCTGCTGTGTTGGCTTTACCTGACGTGCTGGCTTCGCCCCCTCCGCTGGCTTTACCCTCTGCGTCGGTTTTACCCCCCGCAGTGGCTTTACCTCCCGTGCCGGCTTTACCCCCCGCACTGGCTTTGCCGTCTCTGCCGGTTCGACCCACCCCGCCGGCTTTACCCACCCAGTTGATTTTACTCTCTGTGCCGGTGGAACTTTAAGGGGTCGGGTTTGGGGTGTTGTGGGTGCAACAACCGTGGGCGCCGGTGTAGCGGGTTCCGGCTGTGGCTTTTGAATGGGTTCATGTGGTTGGGAGCGGTACCGCTCAAAAGCCCATTTAAATGCTTCCTGCGCATGCCGACTCTCCGGATTTATTTGGAGGGCTTTTTGTACATACTCGATGGCTTTATCAGGCTCAGCCAGCGTGGCCAGGATCAACCAGGGGGCTTCTAAATCCGGCGCAAGTTTAACTGCCCGCCAGGCCAGCCGTTCAGCAGCGGCTTTGTCGTTCTGTTTAAGGGCCTGGTAAGCCTGTTTGATTAAGGTTTGGGGATCTTTGGCCTCGATAGTCATAACAACCCAGGTTGGGCCTCTAGGTGGGCGGAGAGGATTTTATTGCTGTCTGATAACAATACCTTGCCCGTATATGATAGCACTATTAGCCAGTTGTTGGTACCTTAATGTTAGCCAAAAAAAGTTTTTTTGGCGCTTTTAACCGCCGCTCCCTGGCACACCCCAATATCGCATTTGCCGAATGGGAAAGATCGACCATCCATCCAAATCACTGCGAGATGAAAATCCCGGTGGCAGGATACAGAAAAAAGCAGCTACTGAAATATTATGAAATCATGCTGTTGGGGTTGAAACCCCGAGGCGCAGGCTTTATAACGCCTCAGCCACTTCCTCGCTCCAGTGAATGATCGCGGCCCAGTTGCGGTAATCGCCTTCCGGCGCACGCAGTGCTTTGACCACCAGCCGCGCCAGCCAATCCAGCCGTTTCAGTTCCAATACCCCACCGAAATAGCCGATGCTGATCGGTTTTACTTTGGAAATTTTGTTGAACACTTCGGCAAGGTAACCTTCAGCCATATAACGGCTGTCCGGGCTGTCGTCGTGCATGGTCATGCAGCAGACGAAATATGCGACCGGCACCTGGCTTAATTCGGTTTCATGATCTTCCAGGAAGTGCAGGACGTCAGCGTGAATTTTCCCGCCGCGGATGGCGCTTCCTACGATGACTGCACCATAGCGCGACACGTCGCGCGCTTCACGAGCAGATATAACTTCTACTTCATACCCATGTTCAGTAATGGTTTTGGCGATTGTTTCCGCCACCTCTCGAGTTGTGCCGTAGTAGGTGGCATAAGCGACCAATATTTTCTTGTCCATGTTTGTCTCCATTAACCTTGCAGTGCGTGATGTTGGCAATATTGAATGACCGTTCCCCTACTCAATGCCCATAACGCCAGCTATCCTGAAAACAAACCGGTAAAGGTTGGTGCTAAAAAACGATTTCCTCCTTTCCTGAGAGTTTGTCCTGAATATACTGGACAACCGTATCCAGATGTTTGGGGTGGTGGACGAAATCCAGATCGTCTGTGCGCAGGGTGAGCACCGGGCACAGGTCGAAGGTCTGGATCCATTCCTCGTAAAAGCTGTCGAGCAATTGCAGGTAGCCTGCATCGATACCGCTTTCGATGTCCCGCGCGCGCTGGTGAATGCGGTCGATCAGCACCGCCACCGGCGCCTTGAGGTAAATCAGCAGCGAGGGCGGGGGCAGCGTTTTTGTGACCAGGGTAAATACCTTGCGGTAGGTCATGAAATCGCGCTCGTTGAGATTGCCAAGGTGATTCAGCGCCCGGGCGAAAATTGCTGCATCCTCATAGATACTGCGGTCGATAATCGAGGAGCGCGGGTCCTGCCACATATCCAGGTGCTGTTGGGCGCGGTGACCCAGAAAATAAATCTGCAGGTGGAAGGACCACTGGCGCATGTCGCCGTAAAAGTCGGGCAGATAAGGATTGTCCGCGACCGATTCATACGCCGTACGCCAGCCAAGGCGCGCCCCAATGCGTTCGGTGAGGGAGGTCTTGCCCGAGCCAATATTACCTGCGACCAGAATTAACCTTTTAGGTGCCATTCCCAATCATCCTGTGTGAAATTTTTCTCAATATCAGTTTACCTGAAAATCCATAAAAAACCAACAAAATTTTAGCATACCTTTGTTTGTTACCCATAAACCATTAACGAATCGGTTGGAGATGGATAATAGATGTTTACCGGAACGAGCATCGATTGAGCGAAGGAGGGGTTTTAAAATTGAGCTTTGGGATACGCCGCAGGAAGCCATTCGTCTTCCCCCGAATCCTAAATGTGATAAACTTAGCGGGTTGTAAATTCCCAGAGTGCTTAAAGCATGCAGTTCTATAATCCAATAATCCCCTATTTGAGGTACACATAATGGATATTGCCATGGAAAAGGCAGCCCCTCGTGTTATGCGACGACGGGTTCCTGCAACACGCCGAGAGCGGTGGGCCTGGTATTTGTACGATTTTGGCAACTCGGCGTATGCAGCGGTAGTTTTGCTGGCCGTATATTCGGCGTATTTTAAAGGGCAAGTCGTCGGGGGCCATGAAGGTACCCGGCTGTGGGGCATTTCAGTCGGCATCGCCATGTTGGTGGTGGCCGCGATCTCCCCCATCCTTGGCACCCTGGCCGATTTTTCCGGCGCCAAGAAGAAATTCTTA
Source organism: Chloroflexi bacterium GWB2_54_36 (assembly GCA_001796355.1). GTDB lineage: Bacteria > Chloroflexota > Anaerolineae > Anaerolineales > Anaerolineaceae > Bellilinea. Next base: position 13,922 of record MGMG01000051.1, read on the forward strand.
TTCTTTTTCACCGCGCTTGCCGTCGTTTTTACTGCCGCGCTCTTTTTCGTGATGCCCGGCAATATTTTTGCCGGAATGCTTTTCTTTATTCTGGCAGAAATCGGTTACCGCGCCTCACAGGTATTTTATAACGCGCTTCTACCCGAAATCGCTGAACCGCACGAGCTGGGTAAAGTATCCGGCAACGGCTGGGCGATCGGGTCGTTCGGCGGCATCATTTGCCTGCTGATCGTTCTGGCGCTGATCATGTTGATCGGCGGAAACACGGTAATTCGGGCAGCTTTCTTGATCACGGCTGTCTTCTATCTGGCATCGGCACTGCCTTTGTTTTTATGGCTGCGCGAACGGGCTGAACCCAAACCTCTGCCGCAGGGTAAATCAGCCTTCAAGATGGCTTTAGAACGCCTGGGAGCAACCTTCCGGGCAGTCAAGAGCTATAAAGAATTTATCAAATTCATTGTTGCCTTCCTGGTGTTCAACGACGGCATTATGATGACGCTCGACTTTGCTGCCATTATCGGTGCAGTCTTGTTTGGAATGGAGCAGCAGCAATTGATCATCTTCATGATCATTGTGCAAATCACCAGCGTCGCCGGGGCATATTTATTTGGCATCCTGGCCCATAAATGGAATAGCAAAAAATCCCTGGTGCTTTCGTTGGCTTTAATGGTCGTGGCTGTTGTCTGGCTGTTGTTCGTCGAACAGTTGTATGTGTTTTTCATTATTGGCGGATTAGCCGGCTTTGCGCTGACCGGCGTCCAATCCGTCAGCCGGACGCTGGTGGGTCAATTTGCGCCTGAAGGCAAGAGCGCTGAATTTTACGGATTCTTCGAGGTTGGCGGGCGCACCTCGTCCTTCATTGGCCCGGCGGTTTACGGCTTTATCGCAGCGGAAGCCGCCATCATCTACTCAGGCCGTGGGTTGGACGCTTTGACCGCTGAACAAATGGGTCTGCGGGTGGCGGTCATTTCGATCATCATCTTCCTGGTCGTTGGTTTGTTCATGCTGCTGGCAGTCCGCCAACCGAAGGTCGCCAGCGAAGACGTCCCGGCTGATTAGCTTTCAGGAAAGAAACATAAATTCGATATATGTCCGACGCTGAATTAACCGTCACATATCCACGCCGCCGGGTAATCCGGCGAACTTTGCGCACTCTAATTCGGGCGGCTTTTTCGGTAATCAGTGAATTTCAGGTGATTGGCGCTGAAAACCTGCCGAAAGAGGGCCCCTTGCTGGTAATCGGGAATCATTTTAGCTTTATCGATCCGGTTGCCTTGATTGGCGCGCTACCTTACCCGTTGGAATTTATCGGCGGCACGCAGATGCCCAACGCGCCGGGCATGGTCTCGTGGTTGGCGCGTGTTTACGGCGTATTGCCGGTGCGGCGCGGCAGCCTTTCCCGCGATACGTTGCTGGCTTCGCGTAAAGTGTTAAAAAACAAAGGCGTGCTGGGGATATTTCCGGAGGCGGGGTCTTGGGCGGCAGTGCTGCGCCCAGCGCGGCCGGGCAGCGCTTACCTGGCAACCTGCACGCAGGCGCAAATCCTACCGGTCGGCCTGGATGGTTTTACGGACTTATTTCCATCCTTGCGCCGGGGCAAACGCGGGAAAATCACCTTCACCATTGGCAAACCCTTTGGCCCCTTTTTTGTCTCCGAACGCGGCGAAACCGACCGGCAGAAGCTGGCCGAACTTGGGCATTTATTTATGCGCAAGATTGCTGATCTCATCCCGGCCGAACGGCGCGGTCACTATTCCAACGACGCAGCCATCCGGGCTGCCGCCCAAAGCGCGGCGGTTTATCCCTGGGAAAACGTTCAAGAAGAATAGCTGATTAATTAAAAGAACCGGCGGGGAGGGGATCCATCACACCGGTTCTTTGGGAAATAGCTGTAGTTCTAAAGTGCCAGGGAATCTTGCCGAGATCGATCGGGTTTTCAATTTTTGCACCCCCAGTTCTTTCACTGGGGGTGCAGTTTCATCGTTGGAGTTTTAAGGTGTAGCCGTTGGAGTAAAGGTTGGGGTATTAGTCGGCGTGTCAGTTGGGGTAGATGTCGGAGTATTGGTAGGGGTGTTAGTCGGGGTATTTGTCGGGGTGTTTGTCGGGGTGTTAGTCGGCGTAGCGGTTGGGGTAAACGTCGGCGTAGATGTTGGCGTTGCCGTGAATGTTACGGTCGGCGTGCCTTCCTCATCGTCATCCTCATCTTCCGCAGGGTGAACTACAATCCCCTGCGCAGCCAACGGACCACCGGTCGGGTCGCGGCGGGAGATGATGGTCACCTTGGCACCGACGACCAGCAGGTCAACGCGCTCTTCGGGGAGAATTTTAGTCGTCTCGGAGAGTTCGAACGTGTACTCTTGACCGTCTTTAGCCAGGATGGTAATCGATTCGCCAGCCGTATATGCGGTCACTACACCAACCCGATGAATGCGCACTGGTTTGCCAGGGACCACCTGTACTTTTACAGCGGTGAATTCGTCAGCGGCAGGTACAACAGCCTCAGTGGCAACCGGAGCAGCCGGATCGACAGATGTTTTGACTGCTTGAACCACCACTTGCACGCCAACATTCAATTGTTCCCAGGTGGCAGATCCAAGCGTGGGGATTTTGAAGGAGGTGGCTTCGGTCAGAGCGAAGACCATCTCTTCACCAGTTTTCAGTTTGACCGTTAAGGACGCGGCATCCACAGCTACGACTTCACCGCGGAAGTGGTACTTCTTACCAGCCAGTTTCTCTTCCATGCGCTCGGCTTTGTCAGTCGCCCGAACTTCCACACGCGCGGCCTGTTCGGTCGCTCGTGCTTCCTGACGCACGTCATTTTCGGCTTGCTGGGTGGCTTTGCGATCGGTTTGATTCGCTGCATTGGGATTTGGGGTTTTGCGTGCCAGATCAGAGCTAGCGTAAACCTGCGCGGTCCCGAAAACCATGGTCAAAATGATGATAAAGGAAGCGATTGCTAAAAGTTTCTTCATAATAATAGATTCTCCTTTAAAAGTTGTGATCGGATTCCAGATCACGGTTCATAAATGATGGTCAGCGTAAAGCTGACTTCGTTGCCATCCTGGTCGCTCATGATCACTTCGATGAGATTGGGGCCTTCTTCTAAATCCACCGGCAGGGTAAACACGGCATCGGCCGGACTGGTGAAGATGACCTCATTGACCGTGACGACAGCATCGCGATTCGCCTGGCCTTGAATATAGTAAGGTACATAATTAACAGTCGTTTCATAAGCGGAAAAGATACGGGCAGTCAATGAACCCAGGCTGAGTTCTTGTACAGGGGAGTCGGGCAGAATGGTTGCCTCTGCTTCCGGTACGATGACGACATCGGCTGAGGTTTCAACAAACTGTGACGGCGGGTTTTCCTGCGGTTTAGCCGTGCAGGCGGCTAGCAGGAAGACCAGGATCAGTAAGATTCCAATTTTCTTCATTCTGCTAGTATAACGAAAATAAACCGACAATTACCCTCTCAAGTTCCTTTCAATATTGATAGGTTATGTTAACAATTGGCAAACGGCGATATTCGATCCGTTGGAAAAGAAAATTTGACAAGCCGCAAAGACACGAAAGGATGGCTGTGATATATTGGTAATCATAATATCCAATGGAGTTGTCCCATTATGCAGGGTGAACAAAGTGCACAAAAACCGCGACCTCAGATCATGCTGCGGCATGTTGCCGTGCCCAATGAACACGGGTCGTGGGTCTTTCTTTTTAGCCCGTTATTGATCGGCCTGTTCGCAGGCGGGACTTTCCAGGTTGGCAGCCTTTTGCTCGTTGGCGCCGTGCTGGCAGCTTTTATGCTGCGCCAACCCATTACGATTCTGGTCAAAATCATCAGTAAGCGGCGGCCGCGCACCGAATTGCCCGCTACTGCCTTCTGGATCACCATTTACGGACTGATCGGGCTGGGCTTTTTGACAGGTCTGATGGCTATGGGGTTCGAGCAGCTTCTTTTTCTGGCTGCGCCGGCACTACCGGTGTTTGCCTGGCATTTATGGCTGGTGAGCCGGCGTTCCGAACGCCGCCAGCCAATCGTCGAAATTGCCGGGAGTGGTGTGCTTGCCCTGGTGGCCCCCGCTGCTTATTGGGTTGGAGTTGGACATTATGACCCGACCGGCTGGCTGTTGTGGGGACTGACCTGGCTGCAAGCGGCTGTTTCCATATATTATGCCTATTTGCGGCTTGAACAGCGGATGTGGAAGAGCGTGCCAACCCGGTTGGAATGTTGGCTGGCAGGCCGGAAACATATCTCAGCCGCAATTGCTGCCTTAATCCTGGTCAGTGTGCTGGCGGTTACCAGCACCGTCCCGACCTGGGTACCGCTGGCCTATGCCATTCAGCTGGCAGAAACATTCTGGGGGACATTCAATCCGGCAGTCAAAGTCAAGCCCACCCAGATTGGCATTCGCCAGTTAATCGTCAGCACACTATTCACGGTTGCCTTTATTTTCGCCTGGGGCTAACAACTCGTTTTATCTAAAGAATCGCTCTGAGCAGTAATACCGTCACATAAATATTCTCTATTAAAATCGTATCTTTTTCGGTCAAAGAACGACTGTATAAAGTACCCATTTATCAAAAAAGTACATGCCTAAGCGGATCAGGTTTCTTTACAAACACCTGACAATTCTGGATATTGCCTGAAAGGTAACCAGACAAGTTGGCGTGTTACCATTGCGGCAGAGGTTAAAGGCATGCGGTTAAAGATCATACAATTATTTTTACTCGTACTTATAGTGGTAGCCAGCTTTGTTTTTCGACCGGTTGAAGTCGCAAAAGGGCAGGACAATGACACTATACTCGGCGAGGGAGTTATTTCGCTTGAAGGCAGTCTTGGGTTAGATGCAGTTGGCTGCACACGCACCAATACGGCTCCGCTGAATACCCAATTTGAGCAGCGGGTAGTTGAATTGGTCAACATCGAGCGGGTGAACGCCGGTCTGCCGCCGCTCAAACGCAACGACCAGTTGGATTTGGCTGTCCGCGACCACACGCGTGATTTGGTCGAGGATGATTATTTCGCCCATGATACGATGGATTGGGTCGATGGGACGCTCACGTCTGTTTGCGGCCCTTTCACTCGCATGAATCTGTACTATACTGGCTGGTCGAATGCGGGCGAAAATTTAGCAGCTGGTTACAGCACGCCGGAGGCTGTCGTCCAGGGTTGGATGGCATCCACCGGGCACCGCGACAATATTCTCAATCCGAAATTCAAGGAAATTGGAGTAGGATATTACCAGGGTGCTTCAAAATACACTTATTATTGGGGCCAGGATTTTGGGGGAAAATCGGATGTGTATCCGGTAATCATCAATAACGAGGCGCTGCAAACGACCAACCCAATCGTATCCACTTATATCTATGGAAAAGGGGTCTGGGCTGAAATGCGTTTGCGCACAGATTCCGGTACCTGGTCAGAATGGGTTCCTTTCCAGGAAAATGTCACCTGGCAGCTACCGCCAATCAACGGCACGCATGCTCTAGCCGTTGAGTTACGCGCAGCCGGGGCTGTGACTGCCGGAACATCCAGCAGTGATGTGATTATGCTCACCGGCATCCCTGTTCCGGAGGGTTCAGTCCAAGTCTTCTTGCCATTCCTGTCGCGCTAAGATCCGTATGGGGGAGGACTTAGCCAATGATGCACCTTGACGGCGAGTTAACTGTCAAGGTGCGTTTTTTGTTTGATCAGGTTAACCGCAACTAAAGCCTGCTGGTTGGTTCTTACCCCAGCGCAGGATAACGCCGGATGGGTAAATTCAGTTAGTTTTACCCGGGTTTTCGCTGCTGAAAGCCTGCAAACCTGTGTAATCACAGGCGTGAATGTCCGTCAAGCAGACAAAACCGTGGCGCTCGACGATCGATCGGCTCTCAAAGCCAGCATCGATCACCAGATAGCGCCTCCCACGGCGGACGGCTTCCTGCACCCGAGCAGATAGGACGGCAGTGTATAAACCTGTGTTGCGCATAGCCGGGATAGTGCTGCCACCCCACAGGCTGGCAAATTCGCTGCCAGGCGGGTAGTATATCCAGCCAGCGCTGGCAGGCGTGTCAGCGACATAAGCTACATAGATACTCAGGTAATTCAGTACAGCCAGGTGGGCGCCGTGCCGGGCATGGATCCAGGTGAAATCGCTGCCCCATACCTGTTGCAAAACCGTAATCACTTCCGCCAACTTCTCTTTATCGTCCCGCCATTATTTGCCATGGCTGGGGCGTCAATCGATGAGTTTGCACGGTGGGTCAAACAGCAAGCCGTGCGCGCCGGTCTGGTAGCCCTTGGTCTGCTGCCCGGGATTATTGCCGGGTTTTGGCTGCATCCCTATGAATATGTATATTACAACGCCCTGGTGGGTTGGACGAGCAGCGTCGAACGCCAATTTGAAACTGATTATTGGGGTACGACCATGTGTGAGGCGGCTAAATACGTCTCCGGCCAAGCCCAACCAGGTGATACCGTGTTATTTACCGGTCCAACCTTGAGTCAACTGTTCGAACGCTGCGCGACGCATCCATTTAACTATATTTTTGGCCCCTCCGAAAGCCTTACTGAGGAGCCGGGTGTTGCTGTTTTTTGGTCGCGGTTTGACAATGACATTGTTCTTTACCCCGAATTTGACCCAGTTTTTACCATCCGAAGGGGAAAAACCGTTTTTGCAGTTGTCAAGGTTATGCCATAAACGACCAGAGGGCGGACTTTGATCTGAAATTGAAAACACCGCAAATGCTCCCCTTGATTTAAAGTCAGGGTTTCCAACATTACTTGGGAAAGCCGCATAATCCGGCTCATAAGGACAGATTTAAATATGCCGTTCATCTCTACAAAATTAGACAAAGTTATGCTGTGGTTCAAACAGCATATCTGGGAATGCTTATTGGCGGGAACAATTCTTCTATCATTTGGCCTCTTCCTCATCGCCTTTGATGATTATGGCGCCAGCTACGATGAGCCCCTGTTTTATGAATATGCAGACCGAATGGTGGACGCCTACAAAAAAATGGCGTTTGGTGAAAATATTGATTCGCTGCTCGATTTTTACGACCTGCCCTTTTATGGCCCTGCATATTTGATAATCGGACGCTTAGCGATTGGGGGGATCCGTCTGGTCTTTCCTGGATTGGAGATCTACAACGCCTGGCATACGGTCAACTTTGCGACTTTCCTGCTTGGCGGCATACTGGTTTATTGGCTGACTCGCAGAATTGCGTCAAAGCCGGCCTCGTTTATTGCCGCGTGTTTGTTTCTTACCCAACCCCTCCTTTGGGGTCACGGCGTAATGAATCCGAAAGATGGGCCGTTCATGACGGCTTTTTTAGCCGCGCTGGTGACCGGGTTGAAAATGGTGGATGCTTTCAACCACCCAGGAACGGTTCAACGAACGCGGGATGATTCAAAACCCGGATGGAGGGGAGGCTGGAAGGCGGCCACGGTCACGGCTCTGGTTGTAGGTGGGATTCTATTTGCCGACCGGGTGTTTGGCAATTTTCTTTTCAAGCCAGTCCTCCAGAGCCTATTCGAATTCGTAGCTGCGCCCACGTCGGACGCCTGGAGGGTTCCGATAATTCTAAAATTATTCCCAATTTCAGGGGCAATTCCACTGGCTGATTATTTTTCAAAAGCTGTAAAGATATTAAACCTTGTAGAACTCATAATATTGTTGGGAATCGGGTTGGCTGGGCTGATCATCATTTTTCGAAAATCTCATCCTTACACCCACTGGTTACTTCTGGCAGGCATAACCTCCGGGCTGGCTATGGCTATCCGGGTGTTGGGGCCGGCGGCTGCGGGATTGGTGCTGCTTTATGCAATCATTGTTAAAACTAAAAAATTGTGGAACCTTGTGCTGGGATATGTTGGGATATCCTCGGTAGTAACCTATGCGGCATGGCCTTTCTTATGGGACAGTCCTGTTTCCAGTTTAGTGGAAAGCATTCGGGTCATGGCTTCTTTCCCCTGGAACGGGTCGATCCGTTTTGAAGGCAATAATTTTCTGCCAAACGAACTGCCTTTTTATTATCTGCCTAAGTTGCTGACCGTTCAACTTACCCTGCCGCTCATTCTTTGCGCATTAGTCGGGACGCTGGTTCTGGTCAATCGGATTCGAAAGAAAGAAGCGAATTGGGTTTCAAAGGCAGTTTTGTTGGTCTGGTTCTGGGCACTGCTCCTGGTCGTTATGATACTCCGGCCAAATCTGTATGATAACTTCCGCCAACTTCTCTTTATCGTCCCGCCATTATTTGCCATGGCTGGGGCGTCAATCGATGAGATTGCACGATGGGTCAAACAGCCAGCCGTACGCGCCGGTATGGTTGCGCTTGGTCTGCTGCCTGGGATTATTGCCGGTTTTTGGCTGCATCCCTATGAATATGTGTATTACAACACCCTTGTAGGCTGGACGGGCAGCGTCGAACGCCGTTATGAAACCGATTATTGGGGTACGACCATGTGCGAGGCTGGAAAGTTTGTATCGAGTCGAACATCAAAGGCGTCACTGGTCGTGCTAAATGACGAGATTTTAAGTCGGCTATTTGAACGGTGTTCGACTCAGGCATTGGATATTCGATTGGACCCTGGCGAAACTTTGAAGATAACACCCGAATTTGCGGTTTTTTTGTCGCGGTTCGATCATGATCAGACCTATTACCAGGAACTGGAATCGCTGCTAGCCATTCAACGAGGGAAAACCATTTTCGCGGTTGTTAAGGGCAATCCATAATACTTCCAGTTGGGGTTCGTCAGTTTGACGGTCTGGGAATGAAGACCTGGAACGAAGACGATTCGTAGAATTTATTGACTATTCTGGTCAAACTTGCTACTATTAACTCAGTTGGAGCTTTGAACCATGAGGAGTAATGGTCGCGGGCCCTCATAATGGAGGATCCCCATGGGGAGCAAAAGCGAAACCGGCCACACTGGCGGTTTCGCTTATGTTTTTAATCGCAGTCAAATATCGACCAACTCAATTTCTAGAAGGGCGGTTTCATGGGTTTGGTTCCTGATATTTACAACCTGCGGTTGGATAGTCCTGAACCCATCAATTTCATACCAAGAAGGAGATAGGAATGACTACACCACAAAATCGTCGTTGGCCGTTGACTTTGCTGGCGGTGACCATCCTGATTGTGATGGTTACAACCGGAGCGGTGCCGATGGCATCTTCGGCTGCCCCGGCGCAGCCGACTGTAGATAAACTTATATTTTTTGCCGCTGACGGCTTGCGCCAGGATCTGGCGCAGGAGTATGTCGCCCAAGGTTTGATGCCGACGGTTGCAGGCATGATCAAGGTCGGCGTTCAGGCCGGTGGTGGCGGTCTCTTGACGCAAGCGCCGCCGAATACCGGTGCCGGCTGGTACAGCCTGGCAACCGGCGCCTGGCCAGGCGTAACCGGCTCGACTAATAACACTTTTGCCAAGAACGGCGCAGCGTTGAGTAGCCGGGTAGGCTCGTTTGATACAGGCGTGTTGCAGGCTGAGACGATTGCGCAGGCCGCCGAACGCGGCGGCAAGAAAGTTGCCCAAATCGAATGGGCCGGCGGTCGCAATGCTACCACC
>MGMG01000052.1 GCA_001796355.1 Chloroflexi bacterium GWB2_54_36
CGGTGATGCCGGTAATGAGCGCTTTTTTCAAGGGTACCTCCTGAGGGGCTGATGGCGACCAGGGTTGGTGAACGGTCACACCACCAAACCGCAAGTATAAAGGAGGAGGGCAGGAATGTCAATTAACCTATCGTTTGGTTGGTTGTCATGGCGAGGAACGAAGCCATCTGTGCAGAGTGCGTAGATCGCGCCGGTCTCATGCCCGCAGGGCACTCTGTGAGTGACCGAGCGCGTGGCATGACCGCAGGTCTCCACTGGCCTGACAACTGAATGGGGCAGGTCAGAAGACCTTGCCCCATCAACATCCAGCGAAGATTGCTTCCTACGCTTCGCTCTGTCCAATGACAAAATAACAGGGGCGCCCGATTGGACGCCCCTGTGCAAGGTTCACTTTTCATCTGCTAAACTGTGGCAGGCTCTTCCTTTTTGGCTTCTTCAGCCTTTCGGAAGACCAACTGCTTATTTTCCTCGTCCAGAGCAACAATGACCGTGTCGCCTTTTTGGAATTGGCCAGCCAAAACACTGATAGAAAGCGGGCTTTCGATGTGTTTTTGTAAGGCGCGCCGCAGTGGTCGCGCGCCAAAGCTGGGATCAAAACCAACCTCAGCCAACCACTTGACAGCCGACTCGGTGATGGCCACATCCAGGCCGTGCTCGGTCAACCGGTCGCGCACCTCTTTCATTTGCAGATCGACGATCTTGTACATCTGCTCGATGGATAGCGGCGAGAACATGATGATCTCATCGATGCGGTTGAGGAATTCCGGCCGGAAGGTAGTCTTGAGCGCCTTTTGGATCTTTTCGTGCTGGATGCGGTCCTCATCAGAGCTTGCGTCCTGCAGGAAACCCAACGTGCCCCCCTGGCGTACGAACTCGGTGCCAAGGTTGCTGGTCATAATCAAGACTGTGTTGCGGAAGTCCACCACCTGGCCCTGTCCATCGGTCAAACGACCGTCATCCAGGATTTGCAGCAGCGCGTTCCAGACTTCAGGATGCGCCTTTTCGATTTCATCGAACAGGATCACCCTGTATGGACGGCGGCGGACGGCTTCGGTCAATTGACCACCTTCCTCGTAGCCCACATAACCTGGAGGAGCGCCGAACAAGCGCGAGACCGTATGTTGCTCGCGGTACTCGCTCATATCCAGACGAACCAGAGCTTCCTCGTCACCGAACATGAATTCAGCCAATGCTTTGGCCAACTCGGTCTTGCCGACGCCAGATGGTCCGATGAAGATGAACGAGCCAATCGGGCGGCGCGGATCTTTGAGACCGGCACGCGCGCGGCGAATGGCATCGGATATGGCTTTGATCGCTTCTGCCTGGCCAATAACCCGCTCGGAAAGACGTTCCTCCATGTGCAACAAGCGGTCAGCTTCCGATTCCATCATCTGGCTGACCGGGATACCGGTCCACTGAGCCACGACCTGGGCGATGTCATTAACATCCACCACTTCATCCAGCTTGTGTTCGGTTTCCCAGACATCGCGCTGGGTGTTGAATTCTTCCTCAAGGCGCAGGCGTTCCGCTTTCTTGCGGGCGGCGCGTTCATAATCGCGTTCAACACCGGCCAACTCCTCTTCCGCCATTAATTTATCTAACTCAGTCTTCATGTCTTTCAATTCAGGCGGCAGCGAGAAGAGCGCAACGCGCAGCTTGGCAGCGGCTTCGTCCATCAAGTCGATGGCCTTATCCGGCAGGTGGCGATCCGGGACATACTTGGACGACAGGCGGGCAGCAGCAGTCAGCGCTTCATCCGAGAAATGCACTTTATGGTGCGCCTCGTAGCGATCACGCAGGCCGTGCAGCATCAGGATGGTATCCTCGATGGTGGGTTCGTCCACAAATACCGGAGCAAAGCGGCGCTCCAGCGCAGAGTCTTTTTCGATATGTTTGTGGTACTCATCCAGCGTGGTGGCGCCGATACACTGCAGTTCGCCGCGGGCCAAAGCTGGTTTAAGCATGTTGGAGGCGTCCATTGCGCCCTGGGCTGCCCCCGCGCCAACCACGGTATGCAGCTCATCAATGAACAAGATGATCTCGCCTTCTGAGCGCTGCACTTCTTCGATGGCGGCTTTGAGGCGCTCCTCAAATTCGCCGCGGAAGCGGCTGCCGGCGATCATGGCGCCCAGGTCGAGCGAGGTGACCCTTTTGCCCATTAAAATTTCTGGCACATCGTTGGACGCGATCTTTTGGGCTAATCCTTCCACAATTGCTGTCTTACCGACGCCTGCTTCCCCGATTAATACCGGGTTGTTTTTGGTGCGGCGGGATAGTACCTGCATTACGCGTAAAATCTCTTTGTCACGTCCGATGACCGGGTCAAGTTTGCCTTCGCGAGCCAGTTGAGTCAGGTCGCGCGAGTATTTTTCCAGCGTGCGGTAGCGCGTTTCCGCCTGCGGGTCGGTGACTCGCTGCCCGCCGCGCAGTTGCATGACGGCATCCAACACGCGTTCCCGCGTTATGCCCGCGCCTTCCAACAGACGGGCTGCTGGCGTGTTGCGCTCACTGAGGATCGCCAGGAAGATATGTTCGGTCGAGATGTACTCGTCTTTCAATTTGCTGGCTTCTTCATTGGCCAGATCCACAATGCGCTTTACGCGCGGGGTGATAAAGATTTGTCCCGCGCCGCCACCGAAAATGCTCGCTTTCGGGCTGGTGCGCAGGATATAGTCAAGCCGCTCGGCAAGCGTCGCGGGATCTACCTTTAATATTTCTAAAATCTGGGTAATTACGCCTTGAGGTTGCTCGATCAACGCCAACAAGATATGTTCGGAGTCAATCTGGTTATGCCCGTAGCGCTGAATGATCTCAGCAGCGCGTTGAGCGGCTTCCTGGGCGCGTTCCGTAAAACGGTCAAATCGCATCATAAGGGTATTGTCCTTGGTAAATTTATCGCGTAAACCAATTTTAGAGATTATAGCATTTTGGGATTAACAATAGCCATGTGAAATGTAAGAGGAATATAAGCGTTTTTGGTTATTGAAGGATTTCACAGGGTTATCCATTGATCTGCAAGTTTGATGCCTGCGCCAGGTAAGCGATGCTGCCTTCTGTCATGGTCAATTTGACCTGAAGGGCATCGTCCAATAAGACTAAATCGGCATCGTGACCAACTTCCAGCACTCCCTTTTGATGGGCAATTCCAATAGCGCGCGCCGGGGTTAGACTCACGATTGGCCATAGCTCGGATAAGGGGCGGCGAACATTCGCGCTGAAATTACGCAGCGCCTGGTCAAGCGCCAGACGGCTGCCAGCCAATGTTCCGTCGCTCAGGCGGACGATATCTTCCTTAACCACCACCCTACGGCTGTCAAGGTCATACTCGCCGTCCGGCAACCCGGTGGTGCGTGTGCAATCAGACACCAGCAGCATACCGTACGGACCTTTGGCCTGGTAGAGGATCTGCTGAACAGCCGGGTGGACGTGAATGTTATCCGCGATCAACTCGCAGCGCAGTTCCGGCATGGTCAAACCGGCGCCGATGACGCCGGGCTGGCGATGGTGCAGGGTGCCCATGGCGTTGAAACAGTGACTCAAATGCCGCACGCCGCGCGTTACTGCCACCTGCATTTCTTCATAGGAAGCAGCCGTATGACCCGCGGCAACCGTGATCCCCTTTCGGACGCAATCCTCGACCAACCACAGGTTTTCCGGGTTTTCGGGAGCTAAAACGACCACACGCACCATCTCGTCATCAATCCATTGTTGCGCAGTTATATGGTCAGCCGCCGAACGGATGAATTCATGGGCTTGCGCGCCTGCCCGATTAGGGTTGAGGTAGGGGCCTTCCAAATAGGCGCCGAGCAGGGTTGCGCCATCCTTAATACGCCCATAAACTTTTCTGATCGTCTGTAAAGCGCGGTCGATTTCCTCGTCAGCAGCAGTCCAGGTAGCTGCCAGAAAGGAGGTAACGCCGTGCTGAGCCAGGTACCGGCCGATGCTCTCCAGCCCATCGGGTGAAGCGCCCATCGTATCCTGCCCGAGCGCACCGTGCACATGCAGATCGATAAAGCCGGGCAACAAATTCAAGCCGTTTGCATCGATGGTTTTACCATCAGCAGTGGCCAGCGAGGCGGGTGGAGTTCCGCTGCCCATGGAGGCTATTTCACGGCCTTCGACCAGCAGCCAGCCCGGTTCGTAGATGCCGGTGGGACTGAAGACGCGCACATTTTTGAACAGGGTTTGTTGAATCATAAATAGGGTTCTCTCTGCCAAATCAGTAGTCTCATTTTAACATCGCGCTGTGATTTATGCGACTATCGGTGGGCAATCCTGGCTGCCGGTAAATCCGGCAAACCGGAGAGAAACCGGTGTAAAATAACGCATATGAACGGACCATTTCACTTTTACAGCCCCAACATTCGTCCGATTCTAAAACGGAAAGATTTAACCGCGATTGCCAACCTGGTGGAACTTTGTTTTGCTGACACCATGGATCCTGACGGCCGCGACTATATCAAGCATCTGCGCTGGCTGGCGCAGGGACAGGCTGGTTGGGGAGCAAATCCCTTCGAACAACTGGCGCTGCCGGTACAAGGTTTTTTGTGGGAGGAAGATGGGTTAATTGTTGGTAACTTAACCTTGATTCCGTTCAGCAGCCAGGGGAAAAGATATTACCTCATCGCCAATGTCGCCACGCACCCGGGTTACCGCCGGCGCGGGATCGCCCGGAAATTGACTCTCACCGGTCTGGATTATGCCCGGACTCACGGGGCGGTGTCCACCTGGCTGCATGTCCGCGACGACAATCCCCACGCCCAGGAGTTGTACCGGAACCTTGGCTTCGAAGAGAAGCTGCGGCGCACCCTTTGGCAAAATGATTCGTATACTGATCTAGCAGAACCAAAACCGGCAAATGGCGTGCTGATTGGGCAACGTCACACCAGCGACTGGGCGCAGCAAACTGCCTGGTTGGACCGGGTTTATCCGCCCGAAGTAGTGTGGAATCTGTCGCTCAATAAGAGCCGGATGCAGCCCGGGTTCTTCCGCGAACTGCAGTTGAAATTGGCCGGCGAGCAGGTAGCCCACCTGGCGGCGCGTAAGGATGGCAGACTCATTGGGCTGGTCACCTGGGAACCCTCGCGGATGTATGCCGATACTCTGTGGTTGGCGACGGAGCCTGAGTCGGAGGATGCGGCGGTTGGAGCCCTGCTGCCCGGAATTCGTCAAGCGCTGCGCCGTAAACGTCCGCTGGTAGTCAATTATCCTGCTGACCATGCACAGACAGCATTTGAAAACAGCGGCTTTATGCCCCATATGACGTTGATCTGGATGGAAGCGGGCTTTTCTGATTAAGGAGGAGAGAGATGCGATTTATTCTTCGGTTGCTCATCAATGCGGTCGGGTTTTACCTGGCAGTGTATTTACTGGGCGGTACCTATATCTTCCCGAACTCCACAAACTGGGTCAGTTATTTGTGGCTGGCAGTGATATTCGGGCTGGTAAATGCCATCATCCGTCCGGTGCTGATGGTCGTCAGTTGCCCAATTATTATTTTGACCCTTGGGTTGGGCACTTTGCTGATCAATACCGTTATGTTTTGGCTGGCGGGTTTGATTGGCACCCAATTTGGAGTGGGCTTTACGGTGAACGGCTTCCTGGGCGCTTTCCTGGGTGCTCTGGTGGTCAGCATCGTGAGTTTTGTGCTCAGCCTGTTCCTGCCAAACAAAAAATAAGTTAATTTGGGTGCGAGGCACTTTTGAAGTGCCTTGCACCTGCACTTTGGCATACTCAAGAGCAGGTGCATCGCTCCTAGAATATGGTTAAAACAGAGGTGCTGCCAGTCCAGGAGCAACGCACCCGCCGGGATTTGGGTGCGAGGCACTTTTGAAGTGCCTTGCACCTGTACTTTGGCATACTCAAGATCAGGTGCATCGCTCCTTGAACATGGTTAATATAGAGGTACTGCCAGTCCAGGAGCAATGCACCCGCTGACTGGAGCTACCAAAAGCGGGAGGACGTGGAAGCCCTCTCCCACGCCTTCAGGTGATTCATTACAGGTTACTCGGTCGGAATGGTAAACCGCAGCACCAGGTTGTTTCCGGCGTCGCTGACCCACACCCGGCCTTCGGCATCCACTTCGATGCCCGAGGGCAACCCAAAGCCGTCAGAGGAGGGACTGTAATCACCCCACCCCCGCACAAATTCGCCTTCACCGGTGAATTCGAGCACGCGGTAACCCTCGGGGTCGGTGATGAATACGTGCCCGGCCTGGTTAACTGCAATGTAGGGTTTGTTTTCCAGCGATGAGCCGTACCAGGCGGAAACATCCCAGTAGCGCACCATATTGGCTTGCAGGGTGTCCGGATCGAGCGCGAAGACTTGCACCCGCTGATTCCAGGTGTCGGTGATGAAGATTTCATCCTGGGCATTGATGGCAATGCCAACCTGTTCGTCAAACTGACCGGGATCAAATCCGGCTGTGCCGAATTGGGTCACGAACGTGCCGTCCGGATTAAAAACGACAACCCGTTTGTTACCTGTATCCGTGACGTACAATCGTCCCTGCGAGTCGAAGGCAATATCTCGCGGTCCCCAGAAGGCTTCCGGGGCTTCAGCCTGGCCAAAGTAGCCCCACATCTGGAGAAATTGCCCATCGGCGCTGAACTTTTGGATGCGGTGGTTCCAGGTATCGGCTACATAAACAGAGCCGTCAGGCCCTACGGCGATCCCCCAGGGTTCGTAGAAGGTGCCGCCGGGAGCGTCGCCGTCTGCTATGTTGGCAAAACTGCCCCAGGCGCGCACGAACTCACCGGCAGCATTGAACTGCTGGATGCGGTTGTTGCGTGAATCGGCCACGTACATGGAACCATCAGCGGCAAAAGCGATCCCGCGCGGCGCCTGGAATTGACCGGCTTCGGCGCCCGATGCGCCCACAATTTGTTCCGGTGAGAGGGTTATCATGCCCTTATCATACGGGTTGACTTGTTCCTCGGCAGGGATGACCGGGGCGGCGCCATAATTCCATATCTGAGCAATCAGATCTTTACGGACATACATGCGCAGTTGCTGCGATGGATTCCAATTGGCCAGCGTCAGATCGGTGCGCCCGGTGACCGCAGCGTACTCGGTGTAGTCTCGATTGAGCCAGATCTGGAACAGAGCTGACCGCATCTGCGGTGACCTGAGCGCATCGTAAATGCGCTGCCAGGTCAGGTTGTAGTAATCCTGCATGGGCCACCAGAGACGGTTGTACTCAAAATACACATAGTTTCCGCGCGTGATCGAGTCCAGTTTGGTCCAGTTTTGATATCCGGCAATAATGATCGGGTTGTTCTGCAGGTCGCGGGTGGGATTATCGGCAAACCAGCGCTTGTTGGGATAGTGGCGGAAGTACCACCAGAAGGGATAATTGGCATCCGAGTCGTAGGCTACTGCGATGTCCAATCCGCGGGTGGTGCGCCGCGAGATTTCTTCCACTTGAGCTAAAATGTCTTTCGGACCACGGGCAGCATGCGCAAATACCAAAAATTCCTCAGCGGAGTCATATTTGATGAACGAAGCGGTGTAAGCGGTGCGCATCGTCAGCACCATCAGCGTGGCAGTGAGTACGACTGTGGCGATATGCAGCACCTCGCTTGA
The DNA here is from genome assembly GCA_001796355.1 of Chloroflexi bacterium GWB2_54_36. Lineage (GTDB taxonomy): Bacteria > Chloroflexota > Anaerolineae > Anaerolineales > Anaerolineaceae > Bellilinea. Next base: position 7,585 of record MGMG01000052.1, read on the forward strand.
GGTCCACTGGCTGAGCAATTTCAGAATCCCCCACGCCGAAAGCACCAGCGCGATGGCTGAGAAAATGAACAGACTGGTCGAACGCAGTTGGTCGAGGGTATTGCCCTGGAAGGGGGGCTGCGTGCCCAGCACGGATCCCAACACGCCGCCAAGGCTGGTGATAAAGATGGGCAGCAGGAGCAGCGCCAGCCAGCCGCGGTTTTCCGTCAGACGTTTCCAGGGGGTGGTATCTACCAGGTAGCCAAATCCCCAACCGGCCGCCAGCAGCATGGGCATGGCGATATGCACCGTCAGCCATGGCATGCGTTCGCCGGCGGCGGTGTAGGCGAACAGAGCGGAAATCGACCAGAAAACCAATAACGCCAATACCGGCAGCCGTTGATTCTGGTTGAAGATGATCGGAGCAGGCGCTTCGGCAGTAGTGACATCCGGCTGAAGCTCCAACCCACCGGCGATACCCGTTTCAAATTCTGGCTGATGCGTTTCAACTTCACTACCGACCCCATCCACATCTTCAGGTCCCTCTGGAAGTTCTTCCGGACTGAGCGCGGGGCTGTCGCCGGCCACCTGGGACCACTTTTTGTAGCGCGTCCCAAAATAGATTGCCACCAGGGTGCCAAGAGCCGCCAGGTATTCATAGATGGGTATCTGAATCAAGAAGTAATAATAAAAAGGTTGTTCGCCCCGGTAAACCCCCTGCTGAGACAACCAGTACCCTAATCCGCCAATGATACCGGTAAAAAAGCCAAAACCGTTGGTAAAGAAGGTGGTGAAAAAAACGGTGGAAATGGCATAGAAGATCACAAAATTAGGCAGCCAGATGCGCGGTTTCCAATTCATGCCGATGAAAGCAGCAATCCCGGTCATCAAAACCAGGAAAATACTGGCTCGGATGATGCCCAGGGTGGAATAATCCAGAGGGTCCCAATTTTGACCAAGCAGCGTACCTACCAGTTTGACCGGAAATGCGGTCAGGATGGGCAGGATTAAGGTGCCGCTCAGGATCAACAGGTCAAAGGAACGCTCCTGTTTGAGCGCATTCCACCCGATCGACCGCAGCAGCACATATGCTGCCACACCGAGAAGCGCAAAGGCGATGACCACCCCGCCGCCTTCCAAAATTTTGATCCAGGACAGGGTCTCCACCACCGTCCCGGCAGCCTCCGTTTCCGGCGTCGTTGCGGTCACCGCCCGGTTGGCGATGGCGTTCCAGGCTGCCAGCCCAAGCGTCATCAACAAGACAATGAGGGCGCCAGACAAGGTCAACAAAAATGTGTTGCGTGCTTTGGCCTGCGGCCAACGAGCGCTGGCAATGCGCTGCATGAAAAGGAATGCCAGGAAGATCAGCAGTTGGGCAGCATAAATGTAATTGGTCTCTTTGGTGATGAATTGCATGGCGGTCGCAATTCCCACGATATAGAGCGAAGAGACCTTGCCGTCATGCAGGTATTTGAGCACCGCGTAAAGGGTCGCCACACCGTATAAGGCAACGTAAGCTTCATTACGCGTGTAGCGGCCATAATAGAGCAGGTATGGAGAGATCAGGAAGAGGAATCCGGCGATCAGCGCTCCAGCGCGCCCAAGATATTTGCGGAATGCGAAAAGCACCAGCACGATCGTTGCGACGCTGAACAAGGCATCCGGGACACGTGACGAAAAATCACTGTCGCCCAGCAAGAAATAGGAAAGGGCCATCGCGTGGAACTGGAATGGCCCATGGGTGATCGGATCGTGGACGTAACCACGGCCAGAGACCAAATCAAAAGAAGGAATCACATGATTGACTTCATCGTGACTCATCACCCGCTCGCCGAGCATATAGAAACGGCTGAAGACCGCCAGGATCAAAATGATCGTGACCAGCAAGGTTTCTAATTTAAATTGGGGGAGAGTTCGGAAAACGGGCGTGTCCAACCAGTGGGGTGAATCAGGGGTTTCGACAGGTTTGTCCATTATCAGTGATTTCTCGAGGATTTAGGAATGGAAAAAGCGTAATTGACTATACTTTAAAGCAAAGTTTCTGGCAAGGCTTAGCCAGATGGGCGGTTGACAGGTTTCAGACGCCCCCCTATACTGGTTTGAAGCGTCGTTTATTCAAATTCCGCTGTGTGAGGTGCCCTGGTGACCAAAACTGCTCGCTACGCCATGTTTGCCATGCTCTACTTCGCCCAAGGTGCGGTATTGAGTTACTTTACAGCGCTGAACTCGTTGTATTTACTCGGTTTTGACCTGACCATGAGCCAGGTCGGGTTGGTTGGGATGGTGGGATTGATCCCACTGGTGCTCAAAATCTTCCTTGGCATGCTCAGTGACCGGGTCAATTTGTTGGGCAAGGGTCACCGGCGCCCGTATATCATCATGGGTTTGCTTCTACAGGCTGCCTGTCTCCTGACAGCGCCTTTGATTAACCCGGGGCGGCAATACGGCCTGTTTTTAGGCCTGGCTTTCTCGATGATGACCGGCATGGCTTTATACGATACCGCCACCGATGGACTTGCGCTCGATTCGACGCCCAAAGAAGAAGAGGGCGCGATCCAGGGGTTCATGGTCGGCGGGCGGGCATTGGGGGTGGTGCTGATTTCGGGTGTGATCGGTATCCTGGTCGAACGGACTTCCTGGGCCGCTGCCTTTGCCCTGCTGGCGGTGTTGAGCTTGCTGCCGCTGCCGTTCGTGTTCGCTGCCCGTGAGCCGGCTCGCCGCCCGGACCAAAAATTCGAGTGGAAAGCATTCAGCGCTTTCAAAGCCTGGCCTTTGATCGCGCTCGGTCTGCTGGGGGCGGTGTACTCGCTGGTGATAAATGGCGCCAACCAGATCATGAATCCCTTTTTGCAGCAGCGTTTCAATATCAGTCTTGGGACTGCCGGTCTGGTGACCACAGTCTGGGGGCTTGGGGTCGTAGCCGGTTCGCTGGCCGGCGGAAAACTCGCCGACCGCTGGGGTCACCGGCAGGCGGCTTTACGCGCCATTCTGCTCTCGTTTGGCAGCATCCTCCTGCTGGCATTTGTCGTGAAATCATGGCTGGTCTGGCCGCTGGCAGGCCTGTTTGGGCTGGCCTACGGCTTTTATGAGACGGTATATTTTGCAATCGCCATGGACCGCACCGATCCACGCATCGCCGCATCCATGTTCTCCATCCTGATGGCGGTCGCCAACCTGGGAACTGGCATCGGACTGGGTCTGGCGGGCGGCCTGGTGGATTTGGCCGGGTTCGCAACCACTTTTGCGATTCTGGCAGTGATCAATTTGGCCGGGTTGATCCTGCTGCCGGCTATTTTTGGCCGGCGGAAGCAGGCAGTTTCGCTCGAAGCCGTGTAATGCCGATCGGACAAAACCGCGTGTAAAAATTAATGAAAAAGGAGCCCTAATGACCCCAGACAATCCGCTTTCCCCCCAGGTACCTTTCCCAAACGCATACTGGGTCATTCCCGGAAAATTAATGGCTGGCGAGTATCCCGACGAAATGGAGCAGCACCAAACCCGGCAAAAAATCCTGCGCATGCTTCAGATGGGCATCAACACTTTTATCGATCTAACCCATCCCGGCGACATTTCAACGTCTTATCATGCTATTTTGGAAGAAGAAGCTGCCGATTTAGGCGTTGAAGTTGATATTTATGCACACCCGATTGTGGACTTCGGTGTCCCGCAACCCTTGGAGATGAAAGCCATTCTGGATGAGATCGACCGGGCATTGGAGGCGGATAAAGTCGTGTATGTCCACTGCCTGGCCGGGTTGGGGCGGACCGGTACGGTGATCGGTTGCTACCTGGTGCGTCACGGCGAAGAGGGCGAAGCTGCACTACAGAAATTAAAGGATCTGCGAAAAACTACCTTGAAAGCGCACCTTCCCTCGCCGGAGCACCCCAGACAGGAGATGATGATCCTTGGGTGGCGGATGGGTCAATAATGGCTATTGAGATTCGTGCTTTTGCTGCAGCGGATACGCCGCAGGCATTAACCCTCTGGCGATCCTGCGAGGGTATCGGCTTGAGTTCCGCGGATGAGCCGCAGCGCATTGCAGGCTACCTGGCGCGCAACCCGGGTATGAGCTTCACCGCCTGGGACGGCGATACCCTGATCGGCGCAGTGCTGTGCGGGCACGATGGCCGGCGCGGCTATCTGCACCACCTGGCAGTTGACCAGGCCTACCGCGGCCAAGGGATTGGCCGGGCGTTGGTTGACCGCTGCCACGCCGAGTTGCGAGCGCAGGGCATCGATAAGGCGCACATCTTTGTTTACCGTGAAAACGAAGCTGCCCTGTCCTTTTGGAAAGGCGTCAATTATGTTCCGCGCGATACGCTGGCGCTGCTGTCAGCCAGCCTGACCGAATAAGCCAATCGCTACTGCGTCGCGCGCAGCGGCACTTCGACGATGATCTTAAGGGTGTTGCCCTCTACAGCAATCGATTTAAACGTCGCTGCTGCTTGAATGGCGCCGACCTCGCGCTGCAGGGCATCTTCCAGAGCGCGATTGATTTCATCCATCTTAGCGGCAGAATTGTCCGCGCCGGGAATGTCGAGGGCGGTCACCCCCACGCGCGGGGCGCCATCCGCCACGGCAAAGGCTACGGTCATGCTGCCCGGCACCAATTCCCCGGGAGAGGACTCGTAGACACCGTCCACGCGGACTGAATCCGGCTCGATGAAATCGATGTTGTTGATCGTCACCTGGGATTGCCCGCCGTTGGTCGCGGTGATGGCGCTTTGCGCCAGGGAGATCAAGCGGGTGACTGCCTGTTCATCCAAAGTAATGGGAACGCTAAGTTTGCCGCCTTTGAGGCTGAAGTTACAGGCCGACAGGCCAAGGGCAAGGATCAGGGTGATGAGAGCGATCCGAAATGGTTTCATGATTGTTATTCCACCTTATCAATAAATATTTTATTCAATTATAGGGAATTAATAGAAAAATAAAACCTATGGGACAATGTTTTCAGGAAGTGGCTCGTCACGCAGGGTCAGTGGAGATATTACTTGTGTTCCTGACAAATTTTACAATTACATCCTGGTTTAGTGAAATGTCGAACACCAACTTTTTTGCCGTCTGATGTAGTATCTGCTCTTTTGAATATATGCGTAAACAATTCTTCTTCATTATTTTCTAAATATCGACGAAGTGAATATGCACATATATCTGCTATTTGAATCATACTAGTTAACTCGCTATTCACGAATAATGGCGTTTCAATTATCCGGTCGATTTTAGTCCATAGAGTACCAGATTTACGAAATCGATTCATTAAATCGGTATGTTTTTTTGCTACAGTGTCATTGTTATCATAAATTAATAAGCCAAAACAACCATCGACCTTATTTTTATTCGTTCGTTCCATGAATTGCTCAAAACGAGAGACTAATTGTTCGAAGGCCTGTTCGTCGGTTGATTGTTTGGCTTTTATTGGGTCAAAATGAACCTTATCGATGCATTCTGCAAAAAGCCGGGCAGATCTCCAATTCGAAATACATTTTGCCAAATCAATCAGATAAGATCGTCTCTCATTTTGAGTTAGATGAATGTATTGGTTTGTTTCTCTGAAATTCTTCTTAACTTGTTTAAGTAACTTTGGGTTTGCCTGACGTTGAAGTCGGAGTAACTCACCTCGACGATAGCTTTCAACTTCAGCTCTTCGTTGAGTGTATTTCATTTTCTCGAAATCGGTTATTAATGATTGTTCATGATACGATCTTAGGATCCAAGCTGTATGAATCTCTGACTCCTCAAGGTCATATTTTCTTTGAATCGTTCTAATCTCTTTTTCGTAATTTTGCCAGTGCCAAATTGGGATTGAGATTCCTGCAAGTATAAAATGAGATGTGTTACCCGTAGCTTCAGGAGTTCCAGATTCGTCGATATAACATAAATACACTGTCCCCTCCTTAAAAAAAGCGACTGGGGTTGAGGCTATAAGCCACACTATGAGACGCTATGCGACTCATCCCAGACGCAAACCTATTATAGGATTATTGATATCAGAAGTCAATGGCTTGGAAATGTTTAATATGTAATTAGTAATTCAAGTAATATTAAATCCATCAATATTTTTTCTACTAAGAAAAAGTCCGAATTCTGAAAAAACATTGTTGCAAAACGGTTTTGTAAAGGTCATTTTTTCGGGGCAGGCGGACTTGAACCGCCGACCTCGCGACCTAATTTTCTTCACTCCCGGTGCTATGTCGAATTGCCGGGTGACGCTATGCCAGGTCGAGCACGCTGTCGAGGCCGCGCCGCAGCCCTGCAAAGGTGTTCACCTTTCGGATCGCGAGCAGCGCGCCACCCACATAGGGCTCGGCGCTGCTGCCTGAATCATGGCGCAGCGAGAGGGTTTGGCCGGGCAGACCGAACAGAATCTCCACCGAGATGGTGTAGCCGGGGAGACGAATGGAATGAACCTGAGACCCGTTGACGCGTGCGCCCCGGGTCTCGACGATGCCTTGGGTTTGTTCCAAAGGCACAGCCAACTCAGAAGGACGTATTTTCGCCAATCGGGTTGATAGCTCGCGCGCCGTCCCACTGGGCGCATCCT
>MGMG01000053.1:0-9700 GCA_001796355.1 Chloroflexi bacterium GWB2_54_36
AGCTGTTGGAATTGTCCATATAGAGTTGATAGTAGTTGGCGGTGCTCAACGCCCCACTGCGGGAAAACACCAGCCAGTAGGGGGTATTGGCCGGGATTTCCACCCTGGGATCGAACAAAAACTTGACCCACCAGCGCGATCCACTGACCAGGCTGGCGTCCACCGTCGCGCTGGTTAGTACAGCCCCGGGTATCCCATTGGCATCGGCGCAAAGTTCACAGACCACCTGGTCGGTGGTGACGCCCACCGACCGGATGTTGACGACCGCTTCACCGCACATCCAACTCCCGTAAGCGGTGCTAAAGCTCTGAGCAATTCGCGCATCCAGACTCGCCGTGCGTCCCAGGTTTTGGGTTAATGACGCCGGTTTTACAAAACCTTCATAACCGTCGTCAAAACGGGCAATTTTCCAGGTTAATGTGTCCCACCAACCGCGACACTTCAGGCGCACCCGGGATTTCAGCCCGGTGCTCCGGCTGCCGGTCAGATGCGGCTGCGGCCGGCTGTACTGCGCCAGCAGCGCATCCCGCGCCCGCAGCGCCTCCGCAGCATCCATCGAGCGCAATTGGAAAATGCGTTCTTTGACGCCGTAAATTTCCTGGCTTTCCAGGTCATCGACCCAGGGGGTGAAACTGCGCTCGCCGCTCCATTCCAACTGCGGTTCCTGCTGCCAGTAAAGAACGCATACCCGATTGGCAAGCTCGTCCAGGTTATAAACCAGACTCAATCCGGCCTGATCCACCTCCACCCGGTGGACATAGCCCCACCAGGTTTGCTCGCCGGCCTGGTTGGTGACCGTCACAGCCCGGCGCAGCACATCCAGCACCCATTGGGCTGAAAACGCTGCTCCGCCTGCATCTGACGCTATACCCGTCAATACTGCTTCATGCGGGCCACCCAGAGCTTTCCAGGTTAACCGCTCGACCTGCAGTTCCAAAGCCGGTTGCAATCCTGCCGAAAAATCGCGCTGCGCCAGCCTGACGCTCATCTTTTCCATCCTGCCTCCTAAGGATTGACCCAGCGCGCACCCGCTGTCAAGCGCAGTTGGGCTGTATCCGCGATCAAAAATCCTGAATTTGTTTCATATAACAGGTAAATGCGGTGGTTGCGCCCCGGGTAAATAACCATGGGCGTGCCCGAGACCAGGTGGGTTATGGATTTATTTCCCGTGGCGCTGTTAGCCGTGTAGAGCTCGCCGCTGGGCCAGTCCATTACCAGGCTGTGTTCCTCGTCCAGGCCGCTGACCGGCTGGAAATAAGCAAAATTCTCCAATGGAAAGAGATGAATGAAATCCAGATCGATTTGTTTGGTTCCGGCGGACGGGCATTCCAGCCATCCTTCCAGGACAAAGGAAGTGAATGGCGCCAGGTTGGTTTGCAGCGGCGGGAAAAAAGCGGGCAGCACCTGCAACCGGCTGGACGCGTCCAGCACAGCCGGGGCAGATTGATCCAGGATTTCGCTGCCGCCGGCCGGCAGGATTTTCCAGCGCCAGCGGGTATTGGCTGGCGGCGGCGTGTGAAAACGTGCAACCGGGCGCAGCCCGCGCCCTTTCAGCCAGTTTAGCCGGGCTGTATCGATTGTCCAACGGCACACGGGTGTCTCCACTACGGCGCTCCATTGAAAATTCTGGTAGGCGCCCGCGCTGGCGCTCAGGTTGGAGATGCTGCTCATGCCGGTACATCCGGCGCCTGCGCTGGCTGCCTCGCCCTCCAGAACATGGTCAAAGCTGCCGTTGGCATCCCAAAGGTCCGCGCCGCCCGAAACCACAATTTTCCCCAACCGTCTGACCGATCCAGCGCCAACATCCAGCGTTATGCGCACCGGCAGCGGTTGCGATCCGCGAATTGCGCTGCCCACCACGTCACAATAATTGACATGCCCGGCATCTCCGTCGGTATGGTTCGAAAGAATCAAGCCAAGGGTGTTATTTGACCCGTTGGCATTTTGAAGCAGGACAGGTGCCAGCAACTCTGTCAACCAATTGGCGCGCTCCAAACGCAACAGCAAGCCCTGGTAGCCGTGCTGGCGGTCCAGCGTTCCGCCGCCGAGTAATTCCACCGCTCCGTCCAGCACCTGTGCGCCCACCGGCGCCGCGCCTTGATCCGCCTGGATCCACAGGTGCAGTGGTGGATTACCGGCCCTGGCCTGAGCCAGGCGCTGCTCCAACCAGGTGACCAACCCGCGAATATCGCCGTTTTTACATTCAAGGGTCAGCACTTCTTGCACCAACCCGCTATCCAACTGATCTGGTTTGGGTTGGCGAGAGGCGCCGCGTACCGGCGGAATTACACCTGGCCCGTGCAGGTAAAACCGATCCTGTTGCTCTTCGTCGGCGAAAAATAACGAATACATGGGTTACCCTCCCGCCCCATCCGACGCATCAGGTAACTGCCAGCCGGGTTGCGTGCTTTCAGTCCCGTCCGGATACGGCGGGACAGCGGAGGTTTGCAGCCCGGCAGCCCGCAATGCCGCCAGATAAGTCAGGGCAACTTCAAAACGCGCCAGCAAAGCCGCCGCCGCTGCCAGCACCTCAGCGGGTAAATTGGGTCGGGCGCTAAATGCATCCACGCGTTCGGCCGCCCGCCAGAGTAAGGCGTATGCCGCCGCGCCGCGCACCAGTGTGGCGAAATGCTGCACCGGCAAGCTGGTCACCAGTGCGCCGTCCAGCCCGGAAAGGGTGTACTCGCTCCCCGCCGCCAGCGCCATGTCCGCCAGGGCTTGCCGCAGGGACTCATCCAGCGCGCTGTTTTCCCACACCAGTCCATTAACATCGATCAGGCCGGCGCGCAGGCGAACCAGAATATCTGCATAATCGCTCATAACCACCTCAATTCGGGATGGGCATCCCACAAGCGGCTCAATTTTTCGGCGTCCGTGATTTCCTGGGGCGCTGCCGGCCGTTCTTCGAGCCAGGCGCGCAGCATCGCCTCGTCGCCATTGAAGAAATTCAAATCCAGCGGTGACGCCACGCCAGGCAACATAAAGCGGTCGCCGCTGAATTGCCAGAAACGCCAGTCTTTGCTGCCCTGCGGCAAACGCGGACCAGCGATGCGCGGCAGGTACTTTTTGAGCAGGTCTTCCCAACTAACCGTCACCCGCCCGCGCGGGTACGGGTAGTATGCCAGCCAAAGCGGCCATTCCGGCAGCCAGGTTTGCATCGGGCGGGCATAGTCCTGCAAAAAGCTGGTGCGGGTATAGATGACCACCTGTTTCGCGATGGAAGCGCGCAGCGTTTCGGCTGTTTCGCGGGCATGCGCGCTGATGCGTTCCGGCGGGATGATGCGGACGATTTTTTGCACGGTCCACTCCTGCCACGACTGCCAGTGTTGCTCGACATCCAGCGCGGCAAAGTCGTAATCCAACCCGCTGCAGGTTGTCAAAAAATGGTCAATCTGCTGGCGCGCCGGTTCGGTGGGATCCACCCAGTGGAACACGCCTGTCACCATTCCGGCATTTTTAGCCCGGTTGAAATGCGTCCGCAGCAGCGGGTCAACCCCTTTCACGCCGCCGCTGGCTTTGACGACCACAAAGCACACCCCGGCCGCCTTCAGCCGCTGCCAATCGACCGTCTGATGCCAGTGGCTGACATCCACACCCAATGCATTCATCCTTCCTCCTTCCCGGTTTGCCTTGGCCGGGGCACGATCAGCGGAACCAACCGGCCGTGCCCCGGCTCGGTTTCTAATCCGGGCTGACGACAAACTTCATCCCGTTGGCGCACAACAGCACCACGCTGCCATCCGGTCGCATCACCCAACGGTGCAGCACAGTAAGGTCGATCCCCATGCGCTGCGCCGCGGCGGCGGCAAATTCCGGCAGATCAACGGCAACCGTTGGTTCAACGTGCCGTTTGCTGCGGGGCATCGCCGCCCTCCGGTTTGGCCTGGGCGCGCCCGGCATCTTCGATCGCCACGCCGGTGGAATACACCGCCAGCGCCGCAATGGCAGCCTGTACCGCCTGCCAGGCATCGATCTGGCCGCTGCTCAGGCCCGCCGCCACCGCCGTCAAAGCGGCCAGCAGCGCCCAAAACTTGCGCGAACGCAATACTTTGCGAACTTGATCCCAGATGGTCATTCAAACCTCCTCCTGGTTCTGCAGCGGGGCGGGTAGTGAGAGCTATTACCTTTACCTGCCCGCCCCGCTCTTGCGGCAGGGCTAAGCTGCCACGTTGGACTTGTACAACGGCCGGTAATCGGCCACGAACACGCTCACCCAGTGGCGCACTTTCATGCGCATTTCGTCATTGGTGAACAGCGCCCCGCTGGTCTCGCTATCGGAGATATAAATTTCGGGCAGCAGGCCAAAGCGTTCGCCCAGGATGACGGCCGGCGCCAGCTTCGGATCGGCCGCGGCTGCCCAGTCGTTGGCATCCGTCATCTCCGGGCAGGTAATCACATCGCCCATCTCGCCGCGCTGCAGATTCTCCGAGAAAATGGTTGCCTCGCGTTCGAAGGACGGGTAGAGGATGCGCATGGCATTCAAGCGTAATGCCCGCGGCACGATCAGGTAGCGCCCGTCCAGCGCCAGTTTGGGTGCGCTGCCGCCGGCCTTGACCAGCATCGGCTGATCGTAAATGGCTTTGCTGGCAGCCTCCCATCCGGCTGAATCCAGCGCGGCGCTGCCCAGGTTGCCGTGATTGGCGATGTTGAACACATTGAAAGTGTCTGCCATCGCCGGGCCGACCCCGCCATTGGCAGTGAATACCGCCCCAACCAGCGCGGAAATGCGCCGCAGGGCAGCCGAAGCCAGCTTGAAGGGATACTGGCGCAGCTTGTGGGTCTGATCGCGCTCGAACATCTCCAGCGTCAGGCCGACGTACCCGCCGTACTTGCCCCACGCCCCAACCTCGGCCGAATCGTCCACACCCAGCTCGGTATAAGCGGCTCCTTCCGCCACCGCCGGCAACACCGTCACCTCACCGACCAACACCCCGGTGATATCGTGCAGGCTGGTGAAGTGCTGCACCGAGACCACCGGCTCCCACCAGCGGTAGCCGCTGCGCCCCAACTCCTGCCAGCCCATGATCACCAGTTTGTTGAGCGCATTTTTCAGCAGGCCGGGCAGATCGGCGCTGGCGGCAAACTGTGCCCGTTTGGCATCGTACCCGCCGTAAAATTCGGCGTCGCCGGTCATCAGGGTGTACAGCTCGCGAATACCGCTCAGCTTTTGCACCTGCAACCCGTTCAGGTTGGCCGGGCGCTGCGCGCCGAGCAAATCGTGCACTGCCGCGTTGATTTGATCCTCGCCGGAGAACATGCCGCTTACCCGACCGGGACCCTGCACTACGGCTGCGCCGGTCAGTTCGCTTACCAGCGTGCGGCTGTCAGCGATGGCGGTCTGCAATTCGGCCGGGTCGAAGGCGCGGCCGGTAAAACGCTGGCGTACTCGCTCAGCCAGCGCGGCGGGCAAATGCGCAGCCGCCAGACTGGTCTCCAACAGCAGGCCGGATAGTTCTGCACCCACATTCGCGGCTGCCGGGTTGCTCAGACCGGTTGATTCGGTGTTTGATTGGTTATCTTCCATGGTTTTTTGTCCTTTCCGATTCAGATAGGGGTGGCGCTGGTTCAAAGCCCGCAAAAATTGACCGCCGCGGGCCGGTTCCAGCACCAGATCGACGCTTAAAACACGCAAAATGCGGGTAACTTGCTTGCCGTTGGCCTCGAATACCAAATCAGCCGAGAAGCCCACCGCCGGTTTGGGTCCTTCCGCCAGCATGGCGCGGCCCAATTCGGCCAACATCGGTCCAGCCGGACCCACCGGCCGGACACGTAAGCGCACGCCCTGTTGAGCGGGATCGAACTGCGGCGAATGGCACACGCCCGCCAGATCGCGCAGCGAATGTCCCTCCAGTGCATGGTCAACGAAGCATTCGCAGCCGTCCCAAAGGCGCAGCGAGCCGCTCAATACATCCGGTGAAAACTGCCAGCCGTTACCCTCGCCGGCGGTGATCGCCAGAATATCGAACTCGCCCTGACCGGCCTGTGCTGCCAGCATCATGCGCGCGCTGTGAACAATCCCTTCTGTTTCCGATTCGTTCATCTTCACCTCCTCAATCCAATTTTGGCTCGCCGGTGACCAGATCAACCTTGCCGGCTGGATATTTTCTGCCGCGTTTCGCCGGCTCCGGCCTCGCTTTTACCGCACCCGCTTCCCGCCCGCGTTCCAGCAGGGATGCGATATCCGGCACCTCGCCAAAGAAGCGGTAGGCCACCCGCAGCAGCTCGCTGTCATCGATCAGCCCGCGGTCGCGCAATTCGGTCAACACCGCGGAGATGTGGTTGGCAGCCATCGCCAAGGCCACATTATCGCGCGCTGATAGGTCAGCCCCGTGCACCTCCACCCGCGCCTGCGGGTCGATGCGCCCGTCCACCAGCGCCCGGCGGTTGAGGGTTGCCCGCAGCACGTCGCGCACCAGCCACAGGAAAAAGCTCTGGCGCTGTTCGAAGCGGCGGTAGGTCGGCCCGCCGGCAGCTTCGGCAGTGGTGCGCGTGCTCGATTCGGGTTCCGCCAAAAAGTGCAGCGGCACGCCTGCCCCGGCAGCGATCATCTTTTTCAGCGCCAAACCGTCGGTGTTGGCCTCGTCCGATTCCAACCGAGGCGCAATCACCTCCCAGCTCTCGTTTTCATCCGTCACCAGAATCGACCCCGGCGTAGGCGGGCTGGCGTTCAGCCGCTGCTGCCGCGCCAGCCGGTCGGACTCGCTGCTGAAGCGCGACTTGACCACATACAGGAAGGCGGTGCGGAAACGGTTCAGCCGGGCGCGATCTTCCAGCCAGTTGGTGTAGCGGCTCAACCAGCGCAACACCGGCGCCAGATCCGGTTCGCCCCACTGCGCCCCCACCGGGCGGTTGATGGCAAAATGCAGCATAACGGGTGGGAAGGCGCCGTCCGGTCCTGGCGCATCTTCGCGAGCGTTGTAAGCCGGCCAGGGAAGCGGCTGCAATTGCTCGAGCGTGGCGCGCGGCAGAAACGCCAGCGGTTGCTCGACATCGTTCGGGCGGGTATAAATTTCCGCCACATCCGCAGCCGGAACCGCCCGCAGGTAACTCATCCCGGAGGCATCGGTCGAGAGCAGCACGAACAGGTTGCCGCTGCGCGACAGTTCATCGCACCATTCGAAAACGCGCACCGCCATCCGGTTGAGCGGGTGATGCCAGAACTCCTCCAGAAATCGCGCCGTCGGCACGTGCTTGCAGTGAATCGATATCCCGCCGCCGACCACATACTGGGTGGTCAGTTCCACCAGCCGGCGCGCCAGCGGGTTGACCCGCCAGGCTTCCAGCGCCTGTTCGAACACTTCCTGCCGGTTGGGTGACAGGCGGTCGCGCTCCGTCCCACCTGTCGGGCTTGTTCCCAGCAGAAAAGTGGCGTCGTTTTCGGCTGCCAGTCCGGCGCGTACCTGGCGCCGAATTTCAGCGCCAAACACGCGCCCCACGGTCTTCGTCCAGATCGAATTGTTCATAAGCCTCCACTTTGCAGGTCAAAACCCGCTGTCCAGGTCTTTCAAAGGATCGCGCCCTGCTACCACCAGCGCCGGGCTGGTGCTGCCCCACGGCTGGGTATCCAGTACCGCAGACAATGCTGCCGAAAGCAGCAGGTCATCATGCACCGGCTCACCGTTGGCGGGGTCGCGCGCGCCGTCCGGCACACCCCAACTCATGCGCTTATCCGGACCGCTAGTAATTTCATACTGGCAGTGCTGCAACTGGCGCTGGAACAGGCTGTCCAGCGCGCCTGGGCTACCTGCCGGTTCCTTCCAGCGGCCGCTGTCCACCACGCTCAAAAAATCCCAACCCAGTTTGCTTTTGCTGGCAGCGTTGAACTGGAAGGGCGCCACCCGCCCGGGCAGCGACCTGCGCAGGAAGGCGGCCAGGCCGGCCCCAACGCCGGTAGCGTCCACCACCAGCCAGCGCGCCTGCCAGGCATTCGCCAGGATCAGCAATTCGGCATACAGGTCGGTATGGCGCACCCCCAGCCATTGACGGCGGTGGACGCAGCGGTAGGTTGGCGCACGCAACTGCGGGTCCTCCAACGTCGTCAAATCCACTTCGACAACCGTCAGCGCAGTGGCGTCCCGTCCGGGATTTTTTAGCGCCCAGCCCGCCGGGTCGCCGCCCTGCTCGGCGGCTTCATCCTCGCCGGCCACATCCAGCAGCAGTGCATAGATTCGTCCGGGAGCTGGTCGATCCGACGCCAGATGACTGCCCTGCATGCGCAGCCGTCTTTCAACCGGGAACATGCCGCCTTCGCCGTCGATCTCCTCGCTGTAGAATTGGGTGCGCACAAGCGGGTGACTGCGCCCCAGCCGGGCCACCTGCGCGGCCACGAATTTGCCGTAGGCTGGCACTTCAGCTGCCACGCGTTCGGCGTCCACCACGAACACCCGCCGCTGCCCATCCTGGCGTTCTGCTTCACGGGCTGCGCGCAGTTCGCGCGCCAGCAGCGTCTGACTGGTCCAGGCGGTGCCCCAGAAGATGCGCGTGGCGTTGGTGGAGGCCGCCATGGGCGCAATATCCTTGTCGTATTTTTCGATTTCAAGATCCTGAGCCTCATCCACCTCCAGCAGCGCGCTGGCAGTGGCGCCGACGATGTTGGCCTCCGGCGCGCCGCTCAGAAAGAAGATGCGCGCCGTCCCACAGCGGTAGATGTAACCCGACTCCTTTTTCCATTCACCGTGCGTGAGTGCGTTTTTCTGCAGCACGCGCTCCAGCCGGCGCATGGCGTTAATCGACTGCGGCCGCCAGGTTGGCGAAACTTTGATGATCTCGGCATCAAACTCCTGCAAATAAGCCAGCAGGTAAGTCTCGATTTGCGCCTGCAGCTCGTTCTTGCCCGACTGGCGCGGAAAGAGCACCACAAAGCTCAGACCGCGCTTGAAGATCACCGATTCGACCACCGCCCGGGCAACCTCCACCTGGTAACTGCGCAATTTCAACTTCGAACTGTGCTCGATGAACTCCACCGGATCGGTCAACATGCCCCTGACGGTGTTAACAAATGGTTCTTCCTGCATAAGTCTCCTTTCTCATTGAGAGGTAGGGGCGGGCGGCCCAGGACTCCGGCGCACGGTTGATACGCACAGGTAAGCGCTGTACGCGCGGGGATTTCCGTGGCGCAGCCCGCCCGGTGAAAAGTGGGTGCCTGCTACAAGCCCGAGGTGAGGACCGAATCGATCCCCTCGCGCTCCATCTCTGCGCGGATATCGTGCAGCGCGGCTTTGACATAGTCCGCCGCTGTCTGGCCTTCATCGAGCGCTTTCTCAGCTTTGAGCAGGTTGGCAAGGTTGGCGCTGGCGCGCGAAACCGTATCCAGGGTCGAAAGCAGCTCCTCGAGCGAACGCGCCTCGTCCAGCATGGTTCGCGCCTGACGAATCAGTTCCCGCACGATGCGGATCTCTTCCGAGAGTTTCCCGCTGCGCGCCGGCCTGATCCGCGGCTCTTCTGTCCCCGATTGCGGCGTCGGATCAACCTTTTGCATACGCCCATCCTTCCTGAAATAGATAATTTGTTCTATTTCACAGACAGCATAAGGGATGAAGGGGGTGCAATTCAACATGTCAAAAGGTGCAATGGCTCAGGCGTGGGGGTGAAGGGTTTTAAGCCCTTTAGGCGTGCGCAATAACGTTCCACGCAAAATGTTTCACGAGAGGTTGTCGAAGCGCAGGGTGCAGTTTGACCCAACCACCAGGCTCGCCTGCGG
>MGMG01000053.1:9725-11086 GCA_001796355.1 Chloroflexi bacterium GWB2_54_36
AACCAGGCAATACTTAACGAGGTTTGCGATGCGCAATATACCAGTCCACAATAGATGGGGGCGCTCAATTTCTTTTGGAATATTGACAATTGGCATTTTGTTTCTATTCGTTACTGCATGCTCTGCACCCAGCAATAGCCTGAAACCCGGAGAACCATGTCCGGTGACCCCCGTTGACGCGCCCAACTTTTTAGGGGATGAGTTCAATCCAGCCGGTAAGTACCCCATCTGGCTAAATATAGGTGGAGGCGGCCCGATTCCCTGGCAACAATTAGGGTCTGTTACATTTCCTTCATCTCCATATGAAGGACGAACCTTAAAGCAACTTTGGGTTATTGCTGATGAAATTCAGGGGAAGGTACGAATAACGGGTAAGCAGCTTGATGGGAAGGGGAAAGTGCTTTTTCCGAATGATAGCTCGGTGGAGTGGATCAATGACACGACCGCACACTACAAAGAGAAGCCTAAAGCTGCATTGATAATTGATACCGCAACTCAGGATCATCGCATCGTTTCACCAAAACCGGAAGGATACACATTTTTTGGCTCAAGCTTCATTTTCCCCCATCCTGGTTGTTATCAATTTACAGCTACAATCGATGATTATACAGTCGGCATTGTTGAAGAAATAAAGGATGAATGAACTTAGCCCATTCAAGTTTTACGTTCTTTCATCCGACGAATGGGTAAAACAATAGGATCAATCAAGCCGACCCTGGCGAGGTGATAATGTTTAATAAAAACGATGGGCGAAGGGGTCGCGGATCCCTTCGCCCATCGCGATGACACGCTCCTACCCCTGATAAATCTGGATCAAATTCCCGCAGGTGTCGTCAAACACCGCCAGCACCGTCGGTCCCATGGGCGTGGGCTCCATGGTGAACTTAACCCCCAGCCCGGTGAGCCGTTCGTATTCTTTTTGAACGTCCGCCACCGCAAATGCGGTGTACGGAATGCCCATGCCCTTCAAATACTTTTTGTACGTCTGGGTCTCAGGTTTCTCGCTCGGCTCGAGCAGCAATTCCACCTCATCCGGTGCTTCCGTTGACACCACCGTCAGCCAGCGGAATTCACCGGCTGGCAGGTCGGTCTTTTTCACAAATCCCAATACCCGCGTATAAAAATCCAACGCCTTCGCCTGGTCATCCACCGGTACGCTGGTCAATTTGATTTTCATCGCTCTACTCCTTTCGCATGGTACAAACCTGAAACCGCATCATACATTCCGCGACCCTAACTTGTCAATATTTTTCGCCGATGTTTGTAAGGGCGGGGCTAGCGGGGTATCGATCGCGAGGAAGAATGCTTTCGCCCCGCCCCACTTGGCACTTGACATTTGCCACCTGACACGCAGCACTCCT
>MGMG01000053.1:11196-22715 GCA_001796355.1 Chloroflexi bacterium GWB2_54_36
CAGCAGGGTGAGGGCAACCGGACGGGCTTTAAAGCGCTGGTAGAGCACGGCGCCCCGACCGGATTACTGGCCTATCAGGACGGCGCCCCGGTCGGCTGGATCGCCATGGCGCCGCGCGAGGATTACGCCGCCCTGGAACGCTCGCGTGTGCTCAAACGCGTCGATGACCAGCCGGTGTGGTCGATCGTCTGCTTTTACGTCCACCGCAAGTCACGCCGGAAGGGGATGATGACAGCCCTGGTCGAGGCTGCGCTGGCGCATGCCGCTGCTCACGGCGCCCGCATCGTCGAAGCTTACCCACACGATACCGACGGTAATGCCCCGCCCGTTTCAACCTACATGGGCAATGCCGAAGTCTTTCGTAAAGCCGGATTTGTCGAAGTAGCCCGTATAGGACCCAGGCATCCGGTCTTGCGGAAATATCTCCCACCGGGACCATAAACCCGGCTGCCGCCGGTGTTACAATCAGCCTAGATTCCAGCCTGGAGGTACGCCATGACAGAACTGCTCTATCAAGTCGACAGCTATTTACAAGAGTTTGACGCGCAAGTCGCCGCCATCGACGCTGAACACCGCGCCGTGCTGCTCGACCGGACGGCGTTTTATCCGGGCGGCGGCGGTCAACCGGCTGACAGCGGTACCCTGACCGTCGGGACTGAGGTTTACCCGGTTGCGCGCGCCAAAAAAGGCTCTCAAGGCGTCTGGCACCTGCTGGATGGAGAAAGACCCTTGCCGGCGGTCGACGCTGGCGTCCACGGCAAGATCGATTGGGAGCCGCGCTACCAGTTGATGCGCACCCACAGCGCGCTGCACATTCTGTGCGGTGTTGTTTTCCGCGACTACGGCGCGCAGGTCACCGGCGGCGATATGGAACCGCTCAAAGGCCGCATGGATTTCGAATTCGAGAATCTGAGCAAAGAGTTGGTCGGTGTGATCGAGGAAGCCGTCAACCGTGAGGTGCAGGCTTCTCGCGACGTACGTGTGCGCATCCTGCCGCGCGAGGAAGCCTTTGCCATCCCCGACCTGATTCGTACCAAAATCAACCTGCTGCCGCCTGACATTCAAGAGATTCGCACCGTTGAACTGGTTGGCCTGGATCTGCAAGCTGACGGCGGTACGCATGTCGCCAATACCCGCGAGGTGGGACGAATACGCGTGGTGGATTACAAGAGCAAGGGTAAAATCAACAAGCGCATCTACATCGAAATGGAATAATTCCTCAGAGAAGGGATTTGCTATGCCAGTCACGATCTTGATTGTTGTCCTGGTCCTGCTGATTTTCTTAATCGCCATCATACTGATTCGTACCAGCGCGTTTTTGCGACCAAGCGAACCGGTTGCGCCGGTCGAACTGCCTGAAGTGGACCCTGATTTTGTCGCCAACCACCTGGCTGAAGCCATCCGCTGCGAAACCATCTCCCACCTCGAAGGCACGCCGGCTGACCTTTCAGCCTTTCGCGAACTGCGCCGGGTCCTCGAAAGTCAGTATCCGCGCGTCCATGCCTCGCTGGAACGTGAGATCATTTCTGACGCCACATTGCTCTACACCTGGCGCGGCACTAATCTTGAACTGCCGCCGGTGCTGTTCTGCGCCCATCTGGATGTGGTACCGGTCGACCCCGGCACGCTCGACCAATGGGAACATCCGCCCTTTGCCGGCATCATCGCCGATGACTATATCTGGGGACGCGGTACGTTTGACGTCAAATGCCAGGTGATCGGGCTGCTGGAAGCGGCTGAATTGCTGCTCAAACAGAATTTCCGGCCGGAACGCACCATTTTCTTCGGCTTTGGTCAGGATGAAGAAATAGGCGGCGAGAAGGGTGCCAAACAAATTGCTGCCCACCTGGCTGAACGCGGCGACCGCTTCGAAGCCGTGTTGGACGAGGGCGGCGTGATCACCCAGGGAATTATTCCCGGCATCGAGAACCCGGTCGCCATGATCGGCATCGCTGAAAAGGGCTCGCTCTCCCTGCGGCTTAAAGCCGTCGCCAAGCCTGGACACTCGTCCACCCCCGGTAAAACCACCGCCATCGGTATTCTGGCTAACGCCATCACCAGGCTGGAGAATCACCCCCTGCCCGCCCGGTTGGACTTCATGCGCATCATCTACAGCGCGTTGGGCGGGGCGGTATCGCCCACGCTGCAGGCGGCTTTTGCCAACACCTGGCTGTTTGGCAGGTTCCTCAAGCGCAAACTGGAAGCCAGTCCGACCACAAATGCCTCGATTCGCACGACAACCGCAGTCACCATGGTTGCCGGCGGTATCAAGGACAACCTACTGCCCGCCAGCGCGGAGGCAATAGCCAATTTCCGCTTATTGCCGGGCGACACCGTCGAGGACCTGGCGGAATATGCCCGCCTGGTGATCAACGACCCGCGCGTGACCGTCGTACCCGTGCCGGAAAACGCCTGGGAAGCTTCGCCGCTGACCTCGCCCGAAGGCGCCGCCTTCCAGAGCCTGGCAACCACCATCCGCCAGGTGTTCCCTGGCGCCGAGACTGCGCCCTACCTGGTATTGGGCGCCACCGACGCCCGCCATTATGCCGGGCTGAGCGACCAGGTGCTGCGTTTTACTCCGCTGGTTTCAACTCAGGATGACCTTTCACGGATGCACGGCATCAATGAACGCGTCCACGTTGGGTCGCTGGGACGTATGGTGCAGTTCTACATGCTGCTCATCGATGCCTGGGCTGGCGGCGAGCTGAAGCGCAATCCCGTTGAATTGCCTACCGAAGCTCCCGGGGTCTAGTCGCATTCATGGAGCCCTCCGAACAATCGCAGCGCCTCACCCGGCGCGATTTATCAATGCTCTGGTTACTCATTACCATCGCCGTCATCGTTACGTTGACCGCTTCAGGTCCTACCGAGCGCACCCTGGGCGAAAACCTGCGCCTGGTGGTGTTGCACGGCGCCTGGGTATGGACCGGCAAAATTTTATTTGCGGCGGCAGCCCTAGCCGGGCTGGCTGGGCTGTTCCTGCCGCGCAGCTTCTGGTCGAACCTCTCGCTGGCGCTCGGACGCGCCGGTCTGCTCTTCTGGCTGACTTACCTGCCCATGTCGCTGATTGTGCAAATGCAGAACTGGGGCGGCATTTTCTGGGATGAACCGAGATGGCGCGTGCCTTTCACGTTTGGGGTGGTCGGACTGCTGCTGCAGCTCGGCCTGTGGGTCATTAATCAGTCGCGCGTGACCGACCTGGCCAATCTGGTCTTCGGGGTTGTGCTCTGGTGGCAGTTGGGCGCCATCACCAACATCCTGCACCCCGATTCGCCAATCTTCGGTTCAGACTCCACCGGTATACAATTTTTCTTCCTGGTTTTGCTGGGGTTGGTGCTTTTCGCTGCCGCCCAGATCACCAGGCTGCTGTACCGTTCGCTATCCCGCTCAAGAATGCCCGTTTGATGAAATCCGGGGATACGCTCACTCCGCTGCATCTCGGGCTGTTTACTTTAGCCCGCACGGTGATGAACACCAGCTACCGCATGGTGTATCCCTTTCTATCCACCTTTCAGAACGGATTGGGAATGTCCCTCGGGTCATTTTCCCTGCTGCTTACGCTGCGCTCATTGACCGGGCTGATTGGTCCCCTGGCAGCCCCGCTGGCAGACTGGCGCGGGCGCAAACTAAGCATGCTGTTGGGAATTGGCACCTTCACTGCCGGTGCGCTGCTGGTCACCTTCTGGCCGAGCGGCGCCACCTTTTTTATCGCCGTTTTACTAATGGCGCTGGCGTACCTGGTGTTTTTGGCCGCCATGCAGGCCTATATCGGCGACCGGGTACCCTATCACCGCCGCGGCCGGGTCATGGGACTGACCGAATTGAGCTGGTCGCTGGCGTTTATTTTTGGGATTCCGCTGGTTGGCTGGCTGCTGGGGCGCAGCGGTTTGTGGCAAGCGCCTTTTCCGCTGCTGGCACTCCTGGGGGTGTTGGCCATGGTTGCATTGGTCGTTTTCGTGCCTGGCGACCATGCCGCCCATGCGCAAAGCAGCACTACCTTGAATCGCAGCGGGCTGCGTCAGATATTACGCGTGCCGGCTGTGCCAATTGGGCTTGGTATGGCATTGGCGATGACGACCGCCAATGAAACCGTCAATCTGGTATTTGGTCTGTGGCTGGAAAATTCGTTTGGCCTTAAATTGGCTGCTCTGGGAGCCGCGGCAGCCGTGATCGGGGTGGCTGAAATGGGCGGTGAAGGATTTTCAGCCTGGCTGGTGGACCGGTTGGGCAAGGAATGGTCGGTTCGCGCCGGGTTGCTGCTCAATTCCCTGGCAGCCGTAGGCCTGGTTTTCTCCGGCGGCGCCGTTTGGAGCGCTCTGCTGGGATTGTTCCTGTTTTATCTAAGCTTCGAGTTCACTGTTGTCAGCGCCATGCCGCTGATGAGCGAAGCGCTGCCGACGCTGCGCGCAACAGTCATGGCCAGCACGCTCGCCAGTTTTTCGCTTGGTCGCGCTGTTGGGGCAGCGATCGGGCCGTTTCTTTATACCCACTGGAACTTCCCAGTAAACGCAGCCGTTGCTGTGTTGTTCAACATGATCGCTATTGCGCTACTCAGCCGGTTGAAAATTGCGCCGCACTTGGTCGAAGAAGAAGGTTAACCGCTGGTTAACCTTGATTTTGAGTGATCACGTCAATTTGGAGGATTAAAATGGCATCCATTACCGATCAACTTGGACAGGCATTTGTTTGTCCGCGCTGTCACAGTAAAGGCGGTTCCGCCCAGAAGCTTGCCATGTCCGGTACCGGGCTTTCGCGCCTGTTGGAGATTCAGCCCTACCGCTATTCGTTTGTTTCATGCAACAATTGCGGTTATACCGAGGTCTTCAACCTGAGAATCCTTGAAGGCCGTGACGATCTCTCCACTTTCCTGGATGTGTTGTTCATGGATTGAGGCGTGTACACCGCAAAGAACGATATAGCCTCCCCTAAAATCCTTAAACCGGATTTTAGGGGAGGGGGTACCCTGCCCACAGGGCACTCTGCGAGTGAGCTTGTCGAAGGGCTGGAGGGAGTAGGTTTTGGTTTCCGTCAGCCACAAATATTCCGTAGGTCGGATTTCGGGTGGAATGATGATTATCCCGTGGTAAAGTTCGCTTCCTTCCCTCACTCACAGAGTGCCCTGCGGGCAATCCGACCTACAATATTTCGCCTCCTTACCGGACTTTGCGATTTAATCTATAGTGGTTGTTATGCTCCGTTATTAAATCATACCCGGATTGGCTGAAGCTTATCCTAAAAGGGACTTGGCACGTGACATTTGCGACACAGTCTCACGCCGCCGCGCGGTATAATCACACCAACCAACATGCTGATCACAAACATCTCTCAACTCCTCACCCTGGCTGGCGGACCACAACGCGGCAAAGACCTCGGTCAGTTAGGTATTCTGGCTGAATCAGCGGTTCTGGTACAAAACGGAGTGATCGAGGCGGTCGGTCCCTGTGATCGCATGCTGAAGGCTCACCCAACCGAAGAACGGTATAACGCCGCCGGTAAGGTGGTCATGCCGGGCTTTGTTGACCCGCACACTCACCTGGTCTGGGCTGGCGATCGTGCCGCTGAATTCGAAATGCGACTGGAAGGCATGTCCTACCAGGAAATAGCGGAGGCCGGCGGAGGCATTCGGGCAACCGTGCGCGCTACCCGCAATGCAAGTCTTGATGAACTAAAGACCCAGTCACGCGCCCGCGCCCGAATGATGCTGCGCACTGGCACCACCACTGCCGAAGTCAAAACCGGATACGCTTTGCAGCACCCCGGTGAACTGACACAATTGCAAGCCATCCTCGAACTGGACAAAGAAGGCCCGCTGGAACTGATACCTACTTACCTGGGGGCTCATGACATTCCCCCGGAATATAAAGAACACCCGGAGGACTACACCAGCCAATTGTGCCGCACGCTGCTGCCCGAAGTGCTTTCCTGGTGGCAAATCAACGCTCCCAATCGCCCGCTGCCTTTTGTCGATGTCTTTTGCGAGACCATCGCTTTCGACCTGGAGCAGTCACGCCGCATCCTTGAGGCTGCCAAAGCGTTGGGCTTCCCGCTCAAAATCCACGCGGATGAGTTTGACAATCTCGGCGGTGCAGCGATGGCAGCCCGGTTAGGCGCGACTTCGGCTGACCACCTGGTAGTCACCTCGCCGGAGGACATCGCGGCCATCGCCGCCAGCGATACCGTTGCCGTGGCGTTGCCCTGCACGCCCTTCGGGCTGGCTACGCAGCATTACACGCCCGCCGCTGCCTTCCTTGAAGCCGGCGCCATCCTAGCCATTGCCACCGACCTCAATCCGGGTACGGCCTGGTGTGAGAGCATGCAATTTTCTATCGCGCTGGCCTGCCGGTACATGCACCTTACCCCCGGCCAGGCTATTGCGGCTGCCACCATCAATGCTGCAGCGGCTATCAACCGTTCGGACAGCATTGGATCGATAGAGGTGGGCAAGCAGGCCGATCTGTTGATCCTGGAAGTCAGCGACTACCGCCACCTCGGCTACCGTTTCGGCGGCAACCTCGTCGCTCAGGTCATGAAACGCGGCGAATTCGTTGTTTTTTAATATCCCGCTAAATTGGAGCTATCCTTGCTAACCCTTGAAACTGCGCGTCAATGGTACCCGTCCGCCGACCCGGTGCACGGTTTTGATCATATCGAACGGGTATACCGCATGGTGGAACGACTGGCGTCGGCAGAAGGCGCCGACCTTGAGATCGTGCACGCTGCTGCCCTGTTGCATGACATCGAAGGCAGCCACCCCGGCGGCGAAGAACGCGCCAACCATCATCACCAATCAGCGGATATCGCTGCCGAAATCCTGCGTGGCGAAGGTTGGTCTGGCGACCGGATTGTCGCGGTTCAGCACTGCATTCGCGCCCACCGCTACCGCGATAACCGCGAACCACCCGCCACCATCGAGGCAAAAGTGCTATTCGACGCCGACAAGCTGGATGTACTTGGGGCGATCGGCGTGGCGCGCACCATTGGCTATGCAGTGCAGGCTGGGCAGCCCATCTTTGCCCATCCTTCCGCACAATTTCGCGCAACCGGTGAAGGCGAGCCTGGCGAACCGCACAGCGCATACCATGAACACCTGTTTAAACTGAGCAAAGTCAAAGACCGTTTATTTACCGAAACTGCCCGCAAAATTGCCATTGACCGTCATGAATATCTGGACAACTATTTCAAACGATTGATCGCTGAAATGAACGGCAATCTCTAACTGTTAACCTTTACCCAAAGCAAAGACACCTATGGAACCTACATTAGATCAAATCATTGGCTGGGCGCATGAAGCTGGCGACATTCTGCGGGCTGGTTTCCAGCAAAAGTTCGAGATTTACCACAAAGGTCCTAAAGATCTGGTCACCGAAATGGACCATAAGTCCGAAGCCCGGCTGCTTGGGCATCTTGCCGCAGCCTTCCCCGACCATGCGATTTTCTCCGAAGAATCTGGCCACTTGAATGGCAGCCATGAATCGCAGTGGTACATCGACCCGTTGGACGGTACCGTCAATTACGCCCACGGCATCCCGATTTTCTCGGTCTCGATCGCTTATGCCCGCGCTGGTCAATTAAACCTGGGCGTGGTGTACGACCCGATGCACGACGAAACTTATGCTGCTGAAGCCGGCCGAGGCGCGACCCTTAACGGCAAAAAAATTCAACCCAAACGGGTTGACCGCATAATCGACGCGCTGCTGGTGACTGGTTTCCCCTATACCACCGGCAGCCCGGACAAGCCCGACAACCTCGACCTGTTTTCCCGCTTTGCCCGACAGGCCCAGGGCCTGCGCCGCCTCGGGTCTGCCGCGTTGGATTGCTGCTGGGTGGCCGAAGGCCGCCTGGACGGCTACTGGGAGCTTGGCCTTCAGGCGTATGACATTGCTGCCGGGGTGTTAATCGTGCGCGAAGCGGGCGGCACCGCCACCCGCCTGGACGGCGACTCAGATGTCCTCACCCCGCCGTGCACCATCGTCGCCGCCAACCCCAGGCTGCATGCCCTCATGCTGGAAGTCATTCATGATAAACCATAGGGATCGACGTCCTCGTCGACCCCTTCTTTGCGAACAGCGATTGATCAGGTAGAGGCACGGAGGCCTTTTATTTTCCCCGTGCCTGTTCCACAATCGTAGGGATCGACGCCCTCGTCGATCCGACCTCCCGATGCGTTCGACCTATTCCATTCTCGACATGCTACGTTTGCTATCCAATTGGTTTTGTCACCGAGGTCGAACTGCACCCTACGAATGAATCCATTGCTACCCCATCCCGTGCCAGCCGTGACACGTGACACATGACTCCAGACACTTTCGTGTACAATTAGCCGTATGGAATCAGCGGCGCTCCCCCTTGACCAGGTCCTTGTAGGTGACAGTCTCCAGGTCATGGAGCAGCTTCCGCCCGAATCCATCGATCTGATCTTCGCCGATCCACCCTACAATCTGCAATTACGCCAGGACCTCTGGCGTCCTAATCTGACAAGGGTGGAAGGCGTCAGCGACGCCTGGGACCAATTCTCGGGTTTCGCTGAATATGACGCCTTCACCACAACCTGGTTGACTGCCTGCCGCCGGGTGCTCAAACCCACTGGTACACTGTGGGTGATCGGCACCTACCACAACATTTACCGCGTCGGTTACATCCTGCAAAACCTGGATTATTGGATTCTCAACAACGTTGTGTGGGTTAAAACCAATCCGATGCCCAATTTCCACGGAGTGCGCTTCACCAACGCGCACGAATCGCTCATCTGGGCGCAAAAAGAACGCGGGCAGCGCTACACCTTTAACCACCGCGCCATGAAGGCTCTCAACGACGGTTTGCAAATGCGTTCCGACTGGCATCTTCCCCTGTGCAGCGGGCGTGAACGCCTGCGGACAAACGGGGTCAAAGCCCATTCCACCCAAAAACCGCTGGCCTTGCTCTACCGCATCCTGCTCGCCAGCAGCAATCCGGGTGATGTTGTGCTCGATCCGTTCTTTGGCACCGGCACAACCGGTGAGGCCGCCCGGCGGCTGGGACGCCGCTGGATCGGCATCGAACGCGATCCACAATACGCCGAACTAGCCCGCCAGCGAATCGCGGCGGTGGGCGCGCCGCCGCCCGCCGAAGTGCTGCAAACGCATAACCCGCGCCGCGAGCCGCGCCTGCCGTTTGGGCTGCTGCTGGAAAATGGGCTGCTGTCCCCTGGTCAGCTGCTTTATTTTGGCCGCGAGTCAGCCATCAGTGCGGTGGTTCAGGCAGATGGTTACCTGGAGTATGATCAACAGCGCGGCTCGATCCATCAAATTGCGCGATTGTTACAGCCAGGGCCTTGTAACGGCTGGACGCTTTGGTACTATCACGATCCCCACTCCGAGCAGCGTCAGCCGATCGATCACCTGCGCAAACAGCTGCAGGAAACCTTTTATTCACCTCTGGAGGATGAAGAATGAGTCTGGAAACCAAAACATACCAGCAGGAACGCTGGAGTCTGGCGGATTTATTCTCTGCGCCGAACAGCCCTGAACTCGAGGCGGCATTCAAAAAGCTGGATCGAGCCGTAGCTGATTTCGAGACCTTTCGCCCGCAATTGACCCCTGATATTGCGGAGGCTGCCTTCATGGGCATCGTGCACAAACTGGAAGTAATTCAGGATCTTGGCAACCGCCTCTACGGATTCGCCGGCCTGTTTTACACCGAAGACACCCAGAACCAGGTTGCTCAAACTCTAACCGCCCGGGTCGAGCAATTTGTCGCCGATCTGAACAACCGCACCCTCTTCTTTACCTTGTGGTGGCGCGACCTGGACGATGTCAACGCTGCCCGCTTAACCGCTGCCTCTGGCAGCTTGCAATACTGGCTGGAAGCTCTGCGTGCCTTTAAACCGCACACCCTCACCGAACCGGAAGAAAAGATTATCAATATCAAGAATGTCACCGGCGTCGGCGCAATAAATTTACTTTACAGCTCCCTAACCAACCGCTACACCTTCAAGGTCACCGTCAATGGTGAAGAGAAGGAGTTGACCCGCGGAGAGTTGATGGTTTATGTGCGTCAGGCCGATCCCGACCTGCGCGCAAAGGCTTATCAGGAGCTTTACCGGGTGTACGGCAACGATGGACCCATCCTTGGGCAAATCTACCAGACCCTGGTGCGCGACTGGCGCAACGAACAGATCAGTCTGCGCAAGTACACCAGTCCGGTTTCGGCGCGCAACCTGATCAACGACCTGCCCGATTCAGTCGTGGACACGCTGCTGGATGTAGCGAAGAAAAATGTTGGGTTATTCCAGCGTTTCTTCCGCCTCAAGGCCAAATGGCTGGGCGTGGATCGCCTGCGGCGCTATGACATCTACGCCCCGGTCGTCAAGTCGGACAAAAAATATAACTACGATAAAGCAGCGCAGATCGTGCTCGACTCGTTCAACGATTTCGATCCCCAATTTGCTGCGCTGGCCCATCGCGTCTTTGAAAATCGCCACCTGGACAGCGAAGTCCGCAAGGGCAAACGCGGCGGCGCGTTCTGCTGGAGCACTACCCCAAGCCTGACCCCCTGGGTGATGTTGAACTATCAGGGCCGGGCTGACGATGTTGCCACCATGGCGCATGAGCTGGGCCACGCAATCCATAGCATGTTGGCCTCCAGTCACAGCGTTTTGGACTTCCAGTCCAATCTGCCCCTGGCGGAGACGGCCTCCACATTTGGCGAGATGATGCTGGTAGATAAATTGCTTAAGACTGAAGGCGACGAATCGGTGCGCCGCGACTTGATTTTCCGCCAGGTGGACGATGCCTATGCCACCATCCAACGCCAGGTGTTCTTTGCGCTGTTCGAACGGGAAGCGCACGAGATGATCGATAAGGGCGCCTCGGTGGACGAATTGGCTGAAGCCTATCTGAAAAACCTCAAGAGCCAGTTTGGTGACGCCGTCGAAATCAGCGACGAGTTCCGCTGGGAATGGGTTTCCATCCCGCATATCTACGAAGTTCCGTTTTATGTGTACGCCTACGCCTTCGGGCAACTGTTGGTGTTTGCGCTTTACAAGCAGTTCAAGGCTGAAGGCGAAGCCTTCAAGCCGCGCTACGTCAAAATCCTGTCCACCGGCGGGTCCATGGCTCCCGTCAAGCTGCTCGCAGAAGCTGGCATCGATGTCAACCAGGCATCCTTCTGGCAAGGCGGTTTTGATGTCATTGCCGAATTGGTGGACCAACTCGAGGCGCTGCCGGTCAAAACGTCGTAAGCACCCGTTCATCGTAGGGGAGGGCTTCCACGCCCTCCCGACAGATCATATGCTAGCCAGTTTTGATCTCCCTCACGGGGCGCCAGGCGAGTGTGCCGGCGCGTTGCCCCGGGGCGGGCTGGGAGGAACCCGGCCCCTACGCTAATATAATCTCACATTAATCAACCGGCTGTATAATTGCCGTCCTTCCTAGTCATCTCCCACACCAGAACCGGAAGGACACCCATCATCATGACCGCACCACTGCAAAATCAAACCATTCTGATTACCGGCGCCACCAGCGGCATTGGCCGCATCACCG
>MGMG01000054.1 GCA_001796355.1 Chloroflexi bacterium GWB2_54_36
TAATTGCCCTTCAGGCAGAGTTGCAGCAACCGGAAATGGCAGCGCCGCTCAAACCGCTTTTTTATCAAATCCGCCAGCAGGTTCAGGTCAGCGATTCGGAGCACCTGAACCAAATCCAGGAACTCAGTCCAAAAGTATTGGAAGATCTGAACGATCTGCGCCGCCGCATGCAATCTATTTCCACTTATTTGCGCCAGATAACAGAAAGCGCGCACCTGGAACGAATTACCGAGGTCCTGACCCCGGGTGGGGCAACTCCACTCCCAAGTGACAGCGATGCCTGGGTCTATTTGACTGCCTACGCTGCCTGGAAAGGCATGCCAAAAGCCAGCGAATCGCTTGAAATTCAATTCGCCGGCACGGTTTCGATCCTGGAGAATATTTTCACTGCGGTAAACACCGCCCGCGTGCAAGACCGGCGCTGGGGCTTTTCAACCTGGGAACCTGCCGCAGTTTGGGTCAATACCCATCTTGGCATCACCATCGCTGCAGCAATAGCGCTGCTGCTTGCAGCGGTAGTGCTATGGATACGTTCTCGAATGGATTGGATACGAGCCGGGCAAAGCCCAAATCAAAGAATCCAGAGGATCATGACCAATCTGGCATTAGCGCTTCGGCAGGCGCGGCCGGCATTGAATTTACCGGGAGCAGGTTCCAACTGGGGTGGCGAGCCTGCCCCTCCAGCCCTCGCCCAACCAGCCCGACGAAGGACGCTCAACAAGGAAGGGGAAAGCATCAACCCGCGGCTGCTGGTCTTATGGCCTAACGGGGCGCGGGAAAATCACCCGCTTGCCACTGATATGGCTTTCCGCATTGGCACCGACCCGCGCAACCCGGTTTTTATCGATAACCGCGACGCTGGCTATATCGAGATCTGGGTACGTGGCGCCCGCGCTGGCTTTTTTTTGGAGGTAATGTTCTGTGAGTCGCCAGTGATGCTCAACCGCTATCCGGTCAGCGGCGCGCGCGCCTTGCACGATGGCGACCTCATTCAGGTACTGGATGTCAGCCTGATCTATTCCGAAAAATAATACATCTTGCGCCGGCCCATAACAGGTTGCATAAAAAATGACAAGGTCGCTGGCAAGCAGGTTATATTGTTCACTATATAAACCCATCCTTTTTCGCTACAATAATAGAGCTTTTTTACCCCCACCATCCCATTCGCAGGAGGAAGTGCATGCACCACGGCCTTGAACCGTTTTTTGCGCCGCGGGGAGTCGCTATTATTGGCGCCTCTGCCAGTCCCACCAAATTGAGTTTTGGAATTTTACGCAATTTGACCTCATACGGTTATTCCGGCCAGATTGCGCCCGTAAACCCTAAAGAAGATCAAATTCTCGGGCACAAGTCATACCCGGATATTTCATCCGTGCCGGATCCGGTTGACCTGGCGGTGATCGTCCTGCCCGCGCAGGTCACCGCGGGTGTACTGGAGGACTGCGGAAAACGTGGCGTCAAGGCTGTCATCGTCATTTCCGGCGGATTTAAAGAAATTGGTCCGGAAGGCGCTGCCATGGAAAAAAGCCTGGTGACCATTGCCCGGCGCTATAACATGCGCCTGATCGGGCCGAACTGTGTTGGCACACTGGATATGTACACCGGGCTGAATACCACGTTCATCAATGGGCAGCCTGCGCGTGGTGGCATCGGGTTTGTATCCCAGTCCGGAGCGGTCGCCGGCGGCGTGGTGGAAACGATCCGGGATAAGTTCATCGGTTTTTCGATGTTTGCCACCCTGGGCAACGAAGCAGACGTCACCGAAACGGATATGATCGAATATCTCGCTGAAGACGAGCATACCAAAGTGATCACATCCTACGTCGAGGCGATTCATGACGGGCAACGCTTCATCCAGGCAGCGCGCAAGGTTTCGCCGCATAAGCCGATTGTGATGCTCAAGGCCGGACGCACCAGCGCTGGCGCGCGAGCGGTATCCTCGCACACAGGCTCACTGGCTGGCTCGCATGCAGCCTATAAAGCTGCCTTCGAACAAGCCGGAGTCACGGAAGTGGATTCCCTGGCAGACCTCTTTGATATTTCGATGGGCTTTGCCCATTTACCCCTGCCCAAAGGCCCGCGGGTCGCCATGATCACCAACGGCGGCGGCCCGGCGGCCCTGGCCGCCGATGCATTGGCGATGAACGGCCTGCAAATGGCTGACCTCTCGCGAGAAACGCAGGAATTCTTACGCCCGCACCTCAACCCTGCCGCGCAAATTGCCAACCCGGTGGATATGCTCGGCGCAGCGGATGTTGCAGAATATTCGGCTGGTTTAAAAGGCGTTTTGGCTGACCCCAATGTGGACATGGCAATCGCCATTCTTATCCCGCAGGCGCTGGTCAATACCAATGCTGTCGCCCAGGCGATTGTCGATCAGGCCAAAGGTCAAAGCAAGCCGGTGGTGGCGGTGTTCGTGGGTGAATACAGTACCGGTAAAGCCCGCGAAATCCTGCACAGCAACGGCATACCCATGTATGTCAACCCTGAAACTCCCGGCCGCGTTTTGAGCGCCATGCTGCGCTACGCTCGCTGGCTGGAGAAACCAGTCCTGGCTGAAATCTATTGGAATGGCCTGAACCAACCGGAGGCTGCCCGGCTGCTGGAAAGCGCTAAAGATCAACCGGCGCTCGGAGAAGTGCTCACCCGCCCGCTGTTGGCAGCCTATGGCATGCCGGTCGTCGCCGGCGAAATGGCGCAGTCTGCACAACAGGCAGTGGATGCTGCCCGGCGGGTAGGTTACCCGGTCGTGATGAAGATCGTTTCGCCGGACATCCTGCATAAATCCGATGTTGGCGGCATCCGCCTTAACCTGGGCGATGACGATGCAGTGCGCGCGAATTACGTCAGCTTGATGCAGGACATTGCTACAAAAAAACCGGAAGCGCACCTCGAAGGCGTGTTGATCGAAGCCATGGCACCCAAAGGCCAGGAAGTGATCGTTGGCATGCGCCGCGACCAGAATTTTGGCCCGCTGATGATGTTTGGATTGGGCGGAATTTACGTGGAGCTATTCGGTGATGTCGCTTTCCGCGTGGCGCCGCTGACCCGCCAGGATGCAGCCGACATGATCCATCAAACGCGCGCCGGTCGCCTGCTGACCGGTTTCCGCGGGATGCCAGAGGCGGACGTGGATGCCGTGGTGGATGCCATTCTGCGCTTGAGCAAGCTGGCTTTGGACTTCCCCCAGATTGAAGAGATTGAAATTAACCCGCTGCTGGTTCTCCCCAAAGGCAAAGGCGCCCTGGCGCTGGACGGCCGGGTCATTTTGCAGGCGTAATCCGATCAGGAGGATACTGGATGAAACGATTGTTATCCGGCAATGAAGCTGTCGCGCGGGCTGCCTGGGAAGCTGGCGTGAAAGTCGGCTCAGGTTACCCGGGCACTCCCAGCACAGAAATACTGGAGGCCTTTGCGCCTTACCCCGACGTATATGCCGAATGGGCGCCTAACGAAAAAGTAGGACTGGATGTGGCCGTCGGCGCGGCCTATGCCGGGCGGCGTGCTTTTGCCACAATGAAGCACGTCGGCCTCAATGTCGCTTCCGACGCTTTTTTTGCGGTCGCGATGACCGGCATTGAAGCTGGCCTGGTGGTCATTTCTGCCGACGATCCCTCCATGCATTCATCGCAGAATGAACAGGACAACCGCCAGTTTGCCAAATTTGCCCGCATTCCCTGTCTGGATCCGGCTGACAGCCAGGATGCGCATGATCTGACTCTGGCTGCCTTTGACCTGAGCGAACAGTTCGATACCCCAGTTCTGCTGCGCTTGACCACCCGGGTATGCCATACCAGCTCGCCGGTGGAGTTGGGCGAGCAGCGCCAACAACGACCCGAACCAGGGAAATACCCACGCAACCTGACCAAATATTGCATGATACCGGCCAATGCCAGAAAACGTCACCCGGCCATCGAAGCACGCACTGCCGAGATTGCAGCCTTTGCCGAATCCTTTGCAGGCAATCGCGTCGAGTGGCGCTCCTCTGACCTGGGGATTATCACCGGCGGGGTGGCTTATAACTACGCCCGCGAAGTATTCCCCGAGGCCAGCGTGCTCAAATTGGGCATGGTTTACCCGCTGCCGCGCAAGCTGATCAGCGATTTTGCCTCGCGCGTACAAAAACTGATCGTTCTTGAAGAACTGGACCCGTTCATCGAGGACCAGATTCGCCTGATGGGCATAGCGCTATACCGCCCGGAAGAAATCATGGCGGAGCCGCCCTACCCGGTCACCAAGCAGATTTTCCCCATCGCAGGTGAACTCGACCCAGCAGTGGTACGCCAAAGCGGACGCCAGGCTGGCTTGCTCCCAGCCAGCGAAAACGATGGATTGGCTTTGTCCACCGCTGGCTTGCCCATCCGCCCGCCGGTACTGTGCCCGGGCTGCCCGCACCGCTCGTCTTTTTATGTGCTGCATAAATTAGGCGTTCCAGTTAACGGCGATATCGGTTGTTACACCCTCGGCATGGTGCAGCCGCTGGACGCGTTGCATACGGTTGGTTGCATGGGTGCCAGCGTAGGCGTGGCGCACGGCGCAGCCGTCGCCGGCGACAAGGAACGCCATGTTGCAGTAATAGGTGATTCGACTTTCTTTCATAGCGCCATCCCGGCACTGATCAATGTGGCCTACAACCGCAGCAACGTTATCACCATCATCATGGATAACCGGGTCACCGGCATGACTGGACACCAGGACAACCCGGGCACCGGCCGAACTTTACAGCATAAAGAAACCCGTGCGATCGAGATCGAACCGCTGGTGCGGGCGCTCGGCTTTGACAAAGTCGCGACGGTGCCAGCTTACGCCGTGACTGCCATCGAGAAAACGCTGAAGGAGTGGATGAAATCGGATGAGCCAGCCGTGTTGATTACCCGCGAGGAATGCGCCTTGCTGCCATCCGCGCGCAACCGCTGGCTGCCGCTGGAAGTAGTCAGCGATAAATGCAACGGCTGCACGTTGTGTTTCCGGGTCGGCTGTCCCGCCATTCTCCAGTCGGAACAACTGGATCCCAAAACGAACCGTCCGCTGGCGCTGATCGATCCGCTGCTATGCACGGGCTGCGAAATTTGCGCCCAAGTTTGCCCGCGCGACGCCATACTTTTCCGCAACCAGGTGCAAGGTAAAACAACCCTGCAGGAGGCAACCTCATGAGACCCGAAGGTATCAATTTTGCGCTGGTAGGCGTGGGCGGGCAGGGAACCATCCTGGCGAGTGATGTGCTGGCTGAACTGGGTCTGAGGTTGGGCTTTGACGTCAAAAAAGCTGAAGTTCACGGCATGTCGCAGCGCGGCGGCAGCGTCACCTCTCATTTGCGCTGGGGAGCGCAGGTATTTTCGCCTATCATCCCGCGCGGCGAAGCGGATGTGCTGATTGCTTTCGAGAAACTGGAAGCCGCCCGCTTTATCGATATCCTCAAACCCGGCGGGCTGGCGCTGGTTAATGACTATGCCATTAAACCCCTCAGCGTGCAAACCACCGGCGTGCCCTACCCCGGCGACGAAATCCTTCGAGAACGGCTGGCCCAGGTCACCCCGCATGCTTACTGGGTGAAAGGCATCGAAATCGCCGAAGGGCTTGGCAATGCCCGCGCGGCGAACATGGTGCTGCTCGGCGCTCTTTCGGGGCTGCTCGACCTGGACGAGAGTCAGTGGAACGCCGTGTTGGAACAGCGGGTGCCGGCCAGGTTCCTGGATCTAAACCGCCAGGCTTTCCATGCCGGGCGCGAAGCGGTCGCGGCGGCAGTATAGGGCTGGCTTAATTTTCAGTTAACCAAGGAAATGCTATAATCGGCATATGGAAATTTTTGGTGTCGGAATCCTCGAGATTGTTCTTATTCTGGTCATTGCGGTCATCGTCCTTGGACCCGAGGGGATGGTCAAGTCAGCGCAATCGATCGGTAAGTTTATGCGCAAAGTGATCAAATCGCCGATCTGGGCGCAGTTGATGGACACCCAGCGCGAGCTGCGCGATATGCCCACCCGGCTGGTGCGCGAGGCGGGACTGGAAGAAGACATCAAAGAACTCAAGAAAACCCAGCAGGAACTGCGCAACGTGGACATCAAGGCTACGGCTGCCAAAGCTGCCCATGCCTTGGTTGACGAACCAACCATTGCCCCGCCTTCGGTTGCTGAGGTACCGGTTGCCAAGCCCGAAGATCCTTCGACAAGTTCAGTGTCCGTTGAAAAGCCGGTTGCTGAGCCTGTCAAAGCACTGGGTGCTAAACCTGACGACACTTCGACAAGCGAAGGGTCCGCTGACGCGCCGGTTGCTGAGCCTGTCGAAGCACCGTCTCCCGAACAAGAGCCGTCTGAACACTCCTGAATTAAACCAAAACGCATCCCGCTAAGTAATTCTGCGGGATGCGTTGATTAACGTCCGAAGTCATCGGCAGCCGCATTAATGCGACGCCAGATGATGGGGTTACTTCTTCTCGACCTCGTCCTTCTTTTCGCCTTCAGGTTTTTCCTCTTCATCGCCCTTCAGCCCTTTGCGGAAGGCGCGAATACTGCTGCCGAGCTCACCGCCGATTTTTCCAATCCGGCCTACGCCGAATAGCAAAAGGACAATCGCCAGTACAATCAGGATTTCCCAACCGCTGAAATTACGTAAAAAACCCATAGTCCTTCTCCTTTGATCAATTCTATTATAACAGACCAGCACAGCGCCAGGTTGCTGGATCGACAAAAAAAATCAGGCAGTACTGGATTCTTCCTTGCGCCCCCGCCCGGCGATAACCGCCAGCAGCACACTTAGCCAGTACAACAGGAATAGGGGCAGCATCAACAGCCCCATATTGATCGGGTCAGGTGTAGGTGTGGCAACCGCGGCGATGACCGCAATGACCACAACGGCAACGCGCCACTGCTTTGCCAACTGGCGGGCAGTAACAATTTTCAGCCGCGCCAGCACATAGACCACCAACGGCGTCTCAAAACTCAGCCCAATCCAGAACATCAGGTTGGTGACGAATTTGAAGTAATTGGACAGCCTGGGCGTGGTCTTCACCCCAATAAAACTGATCAAAAATGGCAGCGCCGTCGGCAGCATGACGTAATATGCAAATGCCACTCCGGCTACGAATAACAAGGTGGCGAAAGGGATGGCGATAATCAAACCGCGGCGCTCATTGGGCATCAGGCCGGGCATCAGGAAGGCGATCAACTGGTAGAGCGTGATCGGCAGCGAGGCGATAAATCCCGCCAGCAGCGACACGCGCATAAAGACGCCAATGTTTTCAGTGACTTCGATCGACACAAGCTTGTCCACCCCACCGATGGGTTCTGCCAGGATATCGATCAACCCCTCGCCAAAGTACAAGGCCGCCACGGTCATGAGCATCATGGCAGCCAGCGCGATGAACAGACGTTTGCGCAATTCGGCAATGTGCTGCATTAAATCCATATTCGCAGTCCTGTCAGACTGCGGTTTGGCGGGCTTAGCGGGTTTAGGGGGCTTTGAAAGGCGGCGAGAACGAAAGCGCTTCAACATATGCGCCTAATATAATAGCGAATGAAGGTTTACACAATGCCTAAATGGGGGTACATTTAGCTTTTCCCCCAATCTCCTGGCAACCTGTTCCTGCTGGCAGCAATTTTACCTCAATGCGCTGTTAGGTCCAGCTGGATAATTCTCACACCTTGGATACTAAATCATCTCCTTTTCCCACCTGGGTCGAAATCGACCTTAACGCTGTGGCGCATAACACACGCGCGGTGCTCAAAATTGCGGGGACGCCGTTGATGGCCGTGGTCAAATCCAACGCCTACGGCTTTGGCGCGCCTCAGATCGCCCGGACTGCTCTGTATGCCGGCGCTGACCAGTTGGCAGTAGCACGTTTTAGCGAGGCGCGCGTGCTGCGGGAAGCAGGAATTACGGCGCCGGTGCTGGTCTTTGGCATGGTCACGCCGCCGGAAGTGGACGAAGCCATTGCTCAGGGAGTCACACTGACACTGCACAGCTTCGAAACGGCCGAGCTGTTTGCGCAACGCGCTCACACAGCCGGCAAGCAGGTTCGAGTGCACCTCAAGGTGGATACCGGCTTCGGGCGCCTGGGAGTATTGCCTGAAGAGGTCATCGACCTGGCCCGCGCCTGTCATGCGCTGGGTGGGATCACAGTCGAGGGAATATACAGTCACCTGGCGATGGCGGACGAAGCGCCCGACCACCTGGTCACCCGGCAGCAAATCGAACGCTTCAGCGGGGTATTGGACAGCTTGCAGGCCGCCGGTTTACGGCCGCGTTGGGCGCACCTGGGCAATTCAGCTGCCGCTTTTGGGCTGCCGGCCGCCCGCTTTGACATGGTGCGGGTGGGAACAGCGCTGCTTGGCATGAAACCGTTTTATTTCCAACCCTTTCCGGCTGAGCTACAGCGAGTGATCAGTTGGAAAGCCCAGGTGGCAAGCTGCCGCCAGCTTCCTGCCGGTTGGGGGGTCAGTTACGGGCATGAGTACGTCACCGCCGGGTCGGAATGGATCGCCACCTTGCCGGTGGGTTACGGAGACGGATTCCGACGGCTACCTGGGAATCAGGTTTTGATCGACGGGCAGCGCGCGCCGGTGGTTGGGCGGGTTTGCAATGACATGTGCATGGTGTGGCTGCCGCATGCCGTTCCAGCCGGTACTGAGGTGGTGTTGATTGGCAGGCAGGGCAGCGAGGAGATCACTACGGATGAGTTGATCGACCGCTGGCATACCTCGCAGGCAGATATTGTGTCCAGCATCAATCCCCGCGTGCCAAGGGTGTATTCCAGTATGGAACGGTCTGGATAGTTCCAATATTACCAAGTTGTCGTAGGGAACGGTCTTGACCGTTCCGAATATAACAAGTTGACATAAGGTGCGGTCTCGCTCTTGCGGTATAAAGAAATTGTTCAATGAATTTTCCCCAACGAAAACTCCAACGATTAACTAATTATGACTATAGCCAAAATGGCTATTATTTCATTACCATCGGCACCCATAACAGAATCTATATATTTGGGAAAATAAGCGAAGGCATTTTGTTAATAAATGATTTTGGAGAAATTGCAAAATCGGAACTAATGCAGATTCCGAAACATTTTCCTTTTGTTTCACTCGATAATTATGTGATCATGCCAAACCACGTCCATGTGCTTGTCGCAATAGAAAAATGTTTCGAGAATTATGGGATTGCGGAACGGTCAAGACCGTTCCCTACGGTTTCCACGATAATAGGGCTGTACAAATCCGGCGTGTCGAACAAAATTCATAAGTTAAATCCAGAAATTGTGATATGGCAAAAATCTTTCCACGACCATATTATTCGAAATGAGATCGATTATCAAAACATTTGGAAATATATCAGTACGAACCCGCAAAAATGGATGGAAGATCAATTTTATAAAGAATAATTGCACACCAAAACCAGGTGCCGGGCAGCAAAATCGAATGCAAGGGCCATTTGCGTGACCCATGAACCATGGCTCGTGACGCATGACACGCTATTTCGGTTTTCTCCGTGCCTTAGCGGACTTTGCGTACACTGTGTGCTGTGGTGAATATTTTTATGGGTGATCGGTTCCTGCAGTTTCGGTCGAGGCCAG
>MGMG01000055.1 GCA_001796355.1 Chloroflexi bacterium GWB2_54_36
CATCCCCGCGTGTGCGGGGTAGAGTCTTCGTTAATAAAAAACTACGCACTAGACGTCTCCAGATATCCTCCGCTTTTCTATGTCCGACAATACCCTGGCAGGTTCAATCACAAAAGAAAGACCTTCCCAATCCACAATGTTGCGGTCACCACCGGCTAATCGCATAGCGAATCCTTGTTCATTATTCGTGGACCAGGCTTGGAAAATTACCCCTTCCGTATTACTGCCTTCGCAATCAGCCCAAAGTTTATCTTTGACCCTGGCTGATAGCTGGCCGATAAAGACGCCATTGGCTGTTTCCACTAAATAGCGAGAGAGCTTTCCGCGGATGGCCGGTGATACTTTTTGTAATACCATAACAATCATATCTCAGTCTCGCTTTCTACCAACGGATCCCACCACTCATATACTTGCTTGCCAGTCTCCTGATCGAGATTTTCGATATTCTCCGGCACAGCCAAGATTTTTGCAATGTCAGGTAATATTTTTTCGAGCAGCTTCTCTTCACGGATCCGCTCCCTACATGCCTGACGTGTCCGACTTACGACTTTTTGCTGACTTTCAGCTATCGTGGCAAATGCCACAGGCACGGTTAATCGGACTTTATATAGATCTGCGATATCGTATACAAAAGCAAGATGCCATCCAGAATGTAGGA
The DNA here is from genome assembly GCA_001796355.1 of Chloroflexi bacterium GWB2_54_36. GTDB lineage: Bacteria > Chloroflexota > Anaerolineae > Anaerolineales > Anaerolineaceae > Bellilinea. The sequence goes on from MGMG01000055.1 coordinate 659, forward strand.
AACCTAAGGCTGGAGAGTAACCACCAGAGACAATTGCAGCATGACAAACCCCATGTAATACTGCGTTTGCTGTTGAAAGGGCCTGATTAATTGGATCATTGTCTTCCCAATTATCCCGTCTCAAGGTCCGCCCACTCCAGGGTACCTGGTACTTCCGACTCGCATCAGCATAGGCTTGTCGAACACGTGCGCCTTCCATGCCACGAATTTGGTCGATTGACCATTGAGAGTCAAGCGCATAACCAAAACGGTGGGCATACATTTTCATTACAACATTTCGCCGAGCGATTGGATCACTCACTAAACACGCTTGTTGAATAATATGACGGGCTGAGTGTGTTTCACCTACTCCGGCTGCATAGAAGCCACATCCATCTTCGCCAACCCAGGTAACCGAGCAGCCTGATTCTGCCAATAAACGGATTGCTGCATGGGTAATTGTCACACCAGGCCCAATAATCAAAACACAAAGGTCCGCAATCGGAATTGTCGTCCGCCCGGTCTCCTGGAGCACTAACAATGCAGAACTATCCCGTTCCACAATAGCATGCTCAATGTATAGGTAAGAAAGACTATCGCGCAGCTGTGGTAAAGAATGAAAATCAATTTTCATATAACCCCCTTTTTATTAAAGATCCAATCCAGAATAATGTTGGATGGTGCTTCATCTATTCCAATCACGTTTGTAGAACCGAGAGCAACCCAAAACCGAAACCCTTTGCGCTCCCGATACCAAGCTGCAGGGCCGCCAAAAAAGCGTCTGGATCGGTCACTTCCAGCTCGCCGTCAAAACGGACAGCCCAGTGCCGGGCTGGGTGGGTTTCTTTCGTGTCTCGATCAGGTACGGCAAGCCGTTGTTCCCCGATGCTGGTGATCCGCAAAATGCAGACGCGGAAGCCACCGTTATCTCCCTTTCGTTCCAGCCAGGCAGCCTGGTCCTCAGCCCGTCCAATGGTTTCACGTTTCCCACGATCCCCTGGTTCAACACCTTCTTTATTGGAGCGGGTTGGGTTAGCCAACAACCTGAACACGAGCTTCTGTCCGATTTGAAACTGAGGGTTGTACTCCCGCACCTGCGGTTTTTCGAAAAAATACCCATCCTTTGCCTGTAATTTAGACCAATCCGGCCGGCTGTGCGATTGAATCAACAGTTTCGGAATACCATCCCGAGTAGATAAGTCCAAACGGAAAAGCACCCGTTCATCTGGTGGCTTGGGGACAAAGCCGCTCATCACGGTACGGTGCAACTCGTACGGTCGCGCTAGTTCACTGCGAACCTGCCGGCTGCGAGGGTTTAAAATTAACTGAGAGAGGTACATCAAACCTCCATTGGAAATTCAAAATAGACCATTTTTATCCGGCGTGGAGCAAAGCGGCGTTCACTAAAGGAAACGGGTTGATCATTGAGCAAGATCGGACCTAGCAGATCTTCTATTACCATCCGCCGGCGGACTGGTGCTCCACTTACAATGGGAGGGTAATTCTGCAAAGCTGATTCCAAATCGTCGCCAGGTTTCAGGCCGTCTAAAAGCCAGATGGGGGCAGCAGGAGGAAAGGCTTTCCGTCCCAGAAACAGGGAATAAACTGGCTGCTGGAGTGCCGTAGGGACGGCTGCGAGAACCTGGGTATCCCCTTCAAGCCCCACCAGGAATGCCGCATCGGATAGGTAGTGGCGGTAACCAATGGTTACTTTACCAACGATGTTTCCGGTCGCATCAAGCGGCTCAGCCTTTTGGAAATCTTTTTTCAAGGTGCCCTCGCGGTCAACACGGACACCCATCCGCAAGGCTGCTACCTTTGACAAATCAGCGGTGCGGTCCATCCCCATCGCCGCGCAGATCAAACCGATGACCCCGCTTTTGCTTGGTTCAAGACCCGAATCGCGATCCCCATGCAGGCTCTGAATGCCCCAGGATTGCATGGGCGCGACCAATTGAATGAGCAGCGTATCCATTTCGACTTACCCGTTAGATAGCGAAGTCAAAACAGCTTTGGTCCACTCATTCTGTCCCTTCACGCTATACTCCGCCAACCCTTTGAGGTTAAGATCTGGATGTAAAGCCAGAACATAGGGTCGAGCATCTTCGTTTCCAAAATTTTCTGTGAGATGCTGATAGTAGTCTGCCAGGCGCTCAACAGAAGGTGCAATCAACCCACCTTCGCGCCCAGGTCGGACGGGCGCTTCAAAAGCATTGGCAAAAGACCAGCCGCCGCCATGTTTGCGTACCACTGCCATAACCAGAGCCGGGGGAGTCTGATTGTCATGGCTGTTCTGCATACCTGAAGGATTGGCGTCGATCGAAGACTGTAGAAATCCAGCCACGGTACGGAGCGCAAGCTCGCGGTCATCCAGGTTTTTCAGCAATAAATTCCAATCCAGCCGGGCGTAGCGGTAATAGCAGGCAGCGTTATAACCAATAGAACCCATCATGCCTGCGCCAGGATCATCACTTGGCTTAAGATCATCCACGGCAGTGAAAAAGTCGTATTCAGTATCAACCCGGTGGGTGGATATGGCATGGGCAACCTGGACAGCGCCATCAATATTCGTAATCGGAGAATCAGCTAACATCCGGCCAAACAGAGCAATATCCGGCGCCGATGTGCGATTCTTGGCGGCTTTTGCCAGCTCAACGGCTAAATCCGCCACCGGTCGCCCGGCATGCAAGCCGGCAGCTATGCTGTCAAGCTCTTTGGGCGCCAGGTAGATCAAGACGTTCGTGACATCAGGACCGCCATCCTTTCCTTTTTCTGTTTTTCCTGCATAGGCTTTGGCAAATTCGTTGCCCAGGTTCAATGCAGATTCTTTCTCCAACCCGGCTGTCTCCAGACGAAGACGGAGCTGGTCAGCCATACGTTTTGTGCGCATCCCGTTTGGGACACCGGTCAATCGGGTAAAGGAGGGACTGCGGCGAATTGCTCGTTTTAAACATTGGCTGGAAATGCGCGCCCGGCGAACTCCGCCAAACTCGCAATCCTTCGGGTTGCCATCTTCATCGCGGTTCAGATTGGAAGGGCCAAAACTTTGTAAAATATGCAGTTCAACGAACATGGTGTCTACTCCGTTTCTTCTTCAGAAATATTATCAGATTGAGTCGTATTGCCAGTAGAGGCGTCGGATTCCGTTTCTTTACTTGAACGTCCTCCCCAAAAGGAATTTGCCCAATGTTTTTGGGCAAACCGTTCTTCGTGGTCCCAGTTTAGTAAATCCCCCATCAGACCATGCCAGTTAATTGGAATTTCTTTGGCTTTGAGGATGCCAACTAACCGCCTCAAGTGATCGGGGAGGTCATGCGGGTGGGCGCGCATCACAGCGACCAGCCTGCGCTCGATGCGCTCCTTTGCGTTATCATCATCGCCAGCTAATTTCCGTAAATGGGCTCCCATATTGCCTTCGCTGGTGTGTTTCGGGTGGTAAGCGAATAGACCAGCCACGAGGTAATAAATACTTTCCACCTGCTCACTACATGGGTTGGGCAGCCAGGGGACGACATATCGAAATGCTTCAGGAGCTTCACCTGGCGTGCGGCCAAGTGTCCGCCGCAGTGCAGCCCGTGCTGCCCGATCGTTGGCAACATGTTCAAGTAGGTGATTGACAAACGGGTGTTCATAAGGTGTTTTCTGCACTTTTTTCTCCTTCAGGTAGCGGTTCAGCTAGACCATCTTTACGCAAAATCCATTCAAACAGGTTACGAGCCAGCACACCCCCTTTCCAGGCGGCAGGAAATTGACCAGCGCGGCGTTCAGAAGCTGCCAGGCAGTCTCGGCCAGTTTTCACTGCAGTTTTAAGCCAGCGCTCCTGTACTTTTTGAATTTTTTCGGCTGATGGCAAATCCACCACCAGCTGATAAAACGGCTGCTCCAGTAAAGCCCAATACTCCGATACCGTGGTTATGGTATGAACAATACGATTGACCTGTTGACGCTGATCTGGAGTCAACTTTGTTGCTTTATCTTCTGACCTTGATCTTGGGTAGATGATCTCTGCCAGCCTGAAAATCGCGGAAGAGAGCGCCTTACCTATCTGTTCGGCCTGTTTGATCGCCATATCCAATATGAAGAGTAAATCAGCTTGGGCTTCCGGATCCGCTGATTGCTCGAGATAAGCCAATGGCAGCGGGATACTTTCCCGGCGGAGAAGAATCACTTTTGTCTGATTCTCAACGACCAACCCGTACCCAACTAATCTGGCCAATGGAAAAGATAAAGCTCCAATATGGCGAAGGTCCGCCAACCAATTCAAGGATGCAGGCGTGCGAAAACCATCTCGATGCAACCGCATGATTGCGCTGCTGCTACGCCAGACCGCTTTATTTGGATTTAGATAAAGGGGAATGTACCCGGTTGCATTCTTTGAATTCTTATCTTTTCGATAGAACTTAAATGGGTCCAGGACAACGGGTGGGGGAAGCCCCACAAAATCGACATAACTCCGCACAACCGTATGGCCATCCTGTGTTTCAGGTTTCAACCATATCATGCGGGAAGGCCAGGTCATATAGTCCAGGTAACCATACGGCTGATTCCGTGGTTGGTAAGGACCATCAGCTTCCCAATTAGGCCGGTCATCTTCTGTAAAGGAAAGATCTGTTGTCGGATGTTCCTGGTTATAACGGAGAAGGTTGTACATCAAGGTTTGGAAGAGAGTATCACCCTCCACAAAAAAGACCATGCCAGCAACCCACGAAGCTGCTTTGTGAGACAGCCTTTCAGCTGGAATACAACCGCCGGAAAGGCCAAAGGTTTGGGCTACCAGCAAATTACGAGCTGCTTCAGCGGGGGATAAATCTTGTTGGGCTAATTGCACAGAATGGTTGAAATGATCAGCTGCCGCTAACCCAGGGAAGAAACCGGCTGCAGAGACAGGTTTCTTCCGATTTGTGGGTTGCTGGTAGAAAGGCCGGTCAGGATTGAAGAGATCGAAACGGTCAGACCACTTCTGCCAGTAATTTGCTAATACAGACTGATTAAATCTTCCGCTCTGCCATACAGCAGCCCATTCCATCTTACTGCTCGTTTTGTGATTCCGATGAACAATTGCCAGGAGCAATCGCTGGATAGCTGCTGTCTCTAAAGCTGTTGGAGCTGCCACAGACTGAAAGGAATCAGCTTCAGCCAACGCTTGTGCAAGACCGACCTCAAGATAATTGCCTTGCATATCCAATACGGGGATCCACGGTTGGGTAATTAAATTGAAAGTGTGGTTCATACAGACTCCTTCGTAATTCGTAAACCGAGTTCACGGTCAAGTTCTACGCATAGGTTAAAACCATCAAGATCAGCTTTTCCATTAACAAAAATTACGGGATAGTGGTAGCGCAACGCCGGCACTTCTCGCCAGGGAGTGAAGGGTAAACGCCCCGAGATATAACTAACCAACTCCGGACGTTGCGATTGGACTGTATAGCGAAGCAGGTTTTTGATTTCTTGTTTACCTGGTACCTGGTTGACATCAATTAACGTGGTAGGATCGTCGGGTTCGAATACCGTACGACCATCTGATAACCGATGCAGGCATACCAGATTGACACCGGGAGGTGCCTCTCGGGTCAGAGCCTGGAAATCTTTATGGACAGTGGGTGCGTCCTCATCCAGGTCATCAGATGGTCTGGTAAGAAGATCGTCCCGGTCAGGCGCTGGCACGATACGCCGTCTGGCTTGTTTCTTTGATTCTTGTATCGCTTTTTGCATATCGTCTTTTGATTGCCGGAGGGCAATCGCGGTATGATCATCCACATCCAGGTCTGGAACACCGTACACCAGCTCAATTAGAATTGGCGCCTCTTTAGGTAGAAGCAACTCATTCTTAGGTTGAAGAACCAATTCCGTGCGCAGCAGGTGATATGGACGATAAATATAGGCGTCAGAACCGAAATCAGGATCGCCATCTGGCGTGCGCGGCGGGACAATCAATCCCAGGTGCGGCTCAGATACCGAGGCAGGTCGTTCAGTGCGTGCATGGCGATGGAGTCGGCCGGCACGCTGAATAAGCAGATCGATTGGCGCCAGTTCACTCACCATCAGATCGAAATCAAGATCGAGACTTTGTTCGATGACCTGCGTGGCAATGATAATCCCCTGCCTTTGCTGACCATTAGGGCCGAAGCGATCCAATACTTTCTGCTCCAATTGTTCGCGCCAGGCAAAGGGGAAGCGGGCATGGAAAAGGAATGTGTCATCAGGAGCCATACCATCTTCTTTGACAGCTTGGTAGATTGCCTGTGCCCGAGCAACCGTGTTACAAATCACGGCTGCGCAACCACCGTGATCCAGTTTAGCCCGCAAATATCGAACAACATCAGCTGGGGTAGAGCCTAACCGATCCAGATAGACAGGGTGCGATTCACCTGCTGGTAGGGTGTACTGCCTTACATTTTCATTTTCGACCAAAGTCAATCGTGGGTATTCCGTATTCGTAGCTGAATTAGTTGACCCTCCATATGCAGCCATAAATTCTTCTCGGACCTTAGCCGGCAGGGTGGCTGAAAGCAGGATAACAGACACTTTTAGAGCACGCAGCCAGGCAAGGAGCCGGCAAAAAAGTTCTGACTGGTAAGCATCGTAGGCATGAACTTCATCAAAAACCAACACTTTCCCATACAATCCGAGTAGCCGTACAAAGAAATGGCGTGTTTGTAACACCGAAAGAAAAACCTGATCAACAGTACCTACAGCGAACGGGGCAAGTAGGGTCCGCTTACGCGGCAGGAACCAGGCAGCTGCGCCAATTCCTGTTTGGCGATCATCACCTACACCATAAACAATCGTCTTCTCATATTGATCAGAAAGTAAAGCGTGACCGTGTGCCAAATGAAAATTAACATTCACATCCGGGTAGCGTCGGGAGAGGAAGTTTATCGCCCGCCCGTAAATCTGGTTGCTGGTTGCCTGAGTAGGCATGGCGATATAGAACCCTGAGCGTTTGCTGCGATTCATCCACCTGTCAGCTAGCAGGAAAGCAATTTCTGTCTTACCTATCCCGGTCGGCGCTTCAATAAGTGCCAACACTGGTAGAGGCGTATTATTTGCACGATCGAATACCACAGACTGCAATGGACGAGGGCCAAGCAGGTGGGGGAAAGCTTGATTGAAGGTGATTGGAGTTCCACCACTGGGATCATCCCAGGCCTGCCATCCCTGTTCAAGAACTACTGTTTCTGCTCGAGAATGGGACAGCGCCAAATATTCTTCCAAAGAATAATGTGTGCCAGCCGGCGGGAAGGTAGCTTGCATCGATGCCAACCAATCGGCAACACTGGTCAGGCCGCTAAAAAGCGTCAAGAAGATATTTCTGTCAGTACCTTCAGAGGGAAATTCGTTTATTTTTGGGGGATCATAAATTTGGATTAGAGTATCTAACAAAGTTCGCTGGATTTTGCGCCAGTGTCCATCTCCCAAATTGGAACTGCGGGAAGGATCATTGATAAATGTGTGACTATCGGGCCAAATCCCATGATGCCCACTCAATGCGCGGGCAAGAGCATCGGTCTCTTCTGGATGTAACCCTAATGCTTCCCCCTGTGCTGAAATAATCCAGCCTGTAACAAGACTATGTGGTCTAGGTTCAAATACAGCTAAAGGGGGAAATGAAAAACCCATTTGTTCCAAAGAGGTTTTCGAAGGTCCATGTTTCCCCTGAAATGCGGGACTAGCTTTCCCGAGATCGTGAAGTGAAATCCAAAACGAGATTAATTTGCCGGCAACATCTACAGGTAGATCAAGCGCTGATGCCAGCTCATTTTTCAGTGGATCTGGCAACGCTTTCTCCCAAAGTTCCTGGGCCACCTCATTCGCATCGATCAGATGGAATAGCAGGGGATGGACCTGATCTGACCTTTCACCGGTTTTAGCCCAGAGCGCAAGGATGGACTCACTCATGATGATCAACACCATAGAGTGTTGCTAACCGGTTAACCTCCATCTGTAGCGATGTGCGAATTTCTTTTGGTTCGATCACCTCCACATCCGCTCCCCAGCCTCTTAACCACGGCATCATCTCCTGCGGTTCGGCAATCCACGCGCGCCAGAGCAGGCTGCCGTCTTCCTGCTCGGTTACCTGCTCGGTGCGATGCCAGCGGGTTTCCCCTACACGTTGCGCCACACGCCGGCCAAATTTTAGGACCACTTCAATGGGTTTTTCGTCGGTGTACCAGATGCCCCAGGCATTCGTAAGCAGCTTACCCGCATCAAAATCCTCGGGGATCGTGTAGGTCTCAGTCAGCAGCTCCGCCCGATAAATCCGCTCGATCTTGAAAGTCCGCAGCTCGTTTGGCGGCTCGCGCAAGCCAAAGGCATAAGTGGAACGTCCCACGGCCGATGGCTCGATGTAATAAGGGGCAAAGCTAAACTGGCGCACCGGATCGGTTTCATCTTTGCGGTACCAGATGGCCGCTTTGCGGCCTTCCGCCCAGGCATAGGTCAGCGTTTCCAGAATGTGCAGATAATTGGGGTCCTGCCATTGGACTTCTTCGTCGATCTGATCCGCTGACCGGGCCAGGTGCCGGCTGACATGCGGCGCCCGTGATTCCAGGGCAATGCTCAACTTCCGCAGCGCCGCGGCCGCATGTGGATTTTGCCGGTCGAGCACCGTCGCCAGCAAGCGCGCCGCCAGGTGGACGCTCAATGCCTCGTGCAGCGTAAACCGCACATCGATCAAATATCCCTTGCGGTCGATGAACAACCGGCCCTGATCTTCATAAATCGGCGCATCCAGATCGGGAATGTTGCGATGGATCGTCGAACGGTTTACGCCCAGCCGGCGCGCGATTTCTGCCTGGGTGAGGCCCTCGGGGTGCTCGATCAGCAGCGCTTCTATCTGGCGCAGGCGATTTGACTTGCTCTCGGCGGGTTTCATCTTGCTTGCCTCACGATCCGTTCCATTGTACGAAACAGGTGTTGCGGATGGAGCAACAAAAATAAATGGACGATCTGATCTCTACAAATTGTAAGAAAAGGAGAGGAATTGAAATTCCAACCAGGAATATTGTTTATGACAAAACCCCCATAGGTCTTGTAACGATTATCAGGTTCTACGCGAGCTGGCTGATGGTAATAGCATTATATACTCGAACATAATCGTAGACAAACTTTATAGATGATGTGAATTCGTTGTTGCAAAATCGATTTGTGATTGTGAACGAGAAGATTTTTTCTGATGTCATAATATATTTATTTCCGCTACGCCTCCCCCCTGTCCGATTTTTCATTCCCACTTGACAAATCAGAACATAAATTCTATAATATTAGCATTCTCTATCGTACCTTAACAACCTGTCAACCGCGCTTTCGCCTCGCCATCCCGTATGTGTACCCGTGCGCTGCACCTCCAAGGTGCGGTGCACATGCATATACCCCCTGAGTGGTACTCCAAGGCCCCTATTCGTTTCTAATTTTTTTTCCGAAACGAATACGAATAATTTTCCCCCACCTGTAGGGTCTCCGGAACACTCCACCCCCACCCCTGTGCCAAATATGGCATATTCGTTTCATTCGTTTTTGAAACGAATACCCCAGACTAATTCTGTTTCCTCCCCTGGAATCCAGTTGTTGGTTATGGGGTATCAACCCCCCACCGGGCTTTAATGATGGTGCTCGTGTGCGTCAGCTTCGGCCTTGGTCTTGTGGACGGTGCCATCCGGATGCTGTGGCGGCGAGTAAATCGTGTACAGCTTGAGCATCTCATTGGCGGAAGTGTTGATGATGTTATGCTGCACTCCGGCCGGCACAACCACTACCATTCCGTCCTCCAGCTGAAATTCTTTGCCGGCCAGAACGGCTTTGCCTTTACCGGCTTCTATCCGGAAGAACTGGTCATTGCCATTGTGGATTTCCGTGCCAATCTCATCCCCCGGCTTGATGGCCATAGCCACCAGTTGGCTGTGCGGACCGGTAAACAGGACTTCGCGGAAATATTCGTTTCGTAACGTTATTTTCTCGATATCGGCATGGTATCCGTTCATTTTATTCTCCTGATTTGGATCGTTGAAATTTTTCTAAACTTATAGCCTGCAATCCTTCCGGCAGACAATAACGCTTAAAATGATCAAGCCATGATTGAAATCGGATGGCGGGTAAGTTAAGTACAGGAACGGATAGCATCTTCTATTGTAATTGAATAATGGTTACCCAGCGGCCTGCGAAACCGGTCAGTTTGCATATGCTGAGTGAACACGAGCGGCAAGTACTTGAGTTGTTGACGCGTGGTATAACCAACAAAGAGATCGGGATTCGGTTGGAGTTAAACCCAAAAACCAAAGCCAGGCACCGCGAACGGATTATGGGGAAACTCGATCTGCACTCCGGTACAGCTCTGGTACGGTATGCAATTACGACCGGTTGGATTGACGCAGAGGTTATTGGGTAGATATCGGCCTTTCCTTTTCAATCATTTGTCCGCCCAGAATGCCTGGGTGATCGTTTGAATCGCATGCTTCTGAACGTCCGTGAGTGCCGCGGATTCTGTATTTTCTTTGGAGGTGTTATCATTTTCCACAATGATGATATGAGCGTCTCGGCTGACGAGAGACGCATGCCAGGTACCCTGCTTAACATTGTAGATATCGTTAAGCTTCATTACCAACGGCTGGATTTCTCCAATTTCGGCAGCGTTCCCGCCAAGAAACAAAACAGCCTTTCCCTGGGTGAGGATAAAGACTTCATCGGTGGCCATGTGGCGGTCCAGGCGACTGATGCCGTTGCGCTGAGCTTCTTCCGAATGGCGGAGGGCAGCCACACGCCACTCCCCAAAGGTCACCAGCGGTTGATAACCTTCCCCGGTAAACTTTCTGACTTCGATGGTTTCGTTTTCCAAGATGGCTCCTGTAAAAGGTGATTCTGCAATCCATAAATGGGTTTTAGACAGGCTATCCCCTTGCGAGACTTTATTAAACCCTTATTCTTCCGGCCAGGCTTTCCGGTAATTAGCCAGGATGCGGTCGAAAAGGGCATCATAAACCGGGTCAGGTTTCTGCCGTGCCGGGTCTGCCATGAACCAGTTGACAATTTCCCGTGCGCCCTGAGAAAACGGTGTCGTACAGACAAAATCAGGCACAACCTGTTTGATTTTGTTGTTATCGAATATCGCGCTGTGCATTTTATCCCCACGCAGGCTGGCACCCAGAGTCTGGTCGTAAGCAGCAATCAAATCGGAGGGCACATGCACAATATTCGGCTCAACGCCGAGCACCTGCACAAAAATTCGAAAAATTCCGTTCCAGGTGAGCCATTCATCCGTGGTGATGTGGAAAACCTCGCCCAGCGCATGTGAATTACCCAGCAGTCCCACAAATCCGCGGGCAAAATCGCGGGTGTGGGTTAATGTCCAGATCGAGCTGCCATCGCCGTGAACTATGACCGGTTTGCCTTTCAACATGCGGTCGATCACGGTGTAGCCGCCGGGCAGGGGTACATAACACGGATCGTAGGTGTGCGACGGGCGGACGATCGTGAACGGGAATTTGGTTTCCCGGTAAGCCCGCAGCAAGAGTTCCTCGCAGGCAATTTTGTTGCGTGAATATTCCCAAACCGGGTTATCCAGCGGGGTGGATTCGCGAATGGGCAAGATGGCGGGTGGGGTCTGGTAGGCGGATGCTGAGCTAATGAAAACATACTGCCCGGTTTTCCCGGCGAACAGGTCAAGGTTCGCCTGAACCTGGTCGGGGGTATACGACAAAAAATCCGCCACGACATCGAATTTCTGGCCGCCAAGCGCATCCTGCACCGCTGCCCGGTCGCGAATGTCGGCGTGCAGCACGCGCGCACCGGCAGGCGGGGTGCGCACCGATTGCCCGCGGTTGAGCAGGGTCAGGTCAATGCCTCGTCCGGCAGCCAGGGCAGCGCTGCCCGAACTGATAATTCCGGTACCGCCGATAAACAGGACTTTCATAAGGGACCCTCCTTGCATTCTAGCTGGATATACCTATATTATAGGAATAACATTGAAAGCGGTAGAGGGTTGTAACTATCAGAATTGTACCGGCATTTCAAAAGCGCATTGCGCTGTGCAGGTGACCGCCAGGCGGTGTGCGGCTAACGCTTTGATGAATGATTATGGAGGTAACAATGCTCGAACGGCTTCATGAACATGTGATTTCAGAACTGAACCAGAGCAGCCGAACGGATACGATTTTTGTGGTGGTAGCTGTTGTATTTAACTTGATCGCCCTGGGGATAAATTCGGCCATCGCCTCCAATGATTTTCCATCGACAAGCGAGGATATCGTCCTGGCAGCGTTCATCGTGATGACGGTGTTGGTAAACACGATTGCCATTTTGGGGTTGTACGTTGGACGACTGACACGGACGAAATTACTCGCCGGGCTGGTCGCCATGTATCAGGATAATCAGATTGACAAATATTACGATCAATCCCTGGTGCTCAATTACGGCAGGCGCTATGTCTTATTCGGGGCCATTATCCTCGTGCTGGCGCTGACAGCTCTGGTGGTTCCGCTCACTCTGCGCGTACTCTAAACACTGGAAAAGGGAGTTTCCATAAATATTTATAGGGTGCGCTTTCCGCAGGTCTCTGCGAGCCGCGCGCCATCTGTTCTATTTCCCCGGTTTTGGCAAAATTTCCAGCTTGGCCAGGGAGGCGGCCAGGCGTTTAAACCCAACGCTCTCGAAGAACACATCCACAGCCTCGTCGCTGTCCTGAATGCGGGAGTCCATCACGATGCCATCGCCGAAGATCGGATGGCGTACATGGTCTGAGGGGTGATAGCGCTGTTCGATGATGGGAGCGGAGGAAGCGGGCGGCGTTGAATGAATGCCGGTCGTGCCTACATTCCAGGTTTTGGGCCGGTAGCTTTGCCTGTAAGACGAATCCCAGCCGGAGCGGCGCTGGCCTTGCCGCTTGACCAGTTCCACGGGAATGTCATCCAAAAATGGCGAGGGATACTGATCGTCATAACCGCCAAACGTGCTGCGGCGGTTGGCGCGCACCAGATAGACCCGGTCTTTGGCGCGCGTAATGCCCACATACAGCAGGCGGCGTTCCTCGGCCATTTCTTCGGGATCATCCTTCGAGCGGGCGTGCGGCAGCAAGCCATCGTCCAGCCCGATGATGAACACCTGCGGAAATTCCAGTCCCTTGGCGGCGTGCAGCGTCAGCAGGGTGGGCGCATTGGCAAGCGCTTCGTCGGGCAGTGTATCCTGGTCGGAGACCAGCGCCAGATTCTCAAGAAAAGCGGTCAGGCCCAGGTCGGTATATTCGTAGGCCAGCCGGCGCAGTTCCTGAACGTTCTCCCAACGCTCGTTGCCTTCTTCACTGCCATCTTCAAGATAATCCTGGTAACCGGTATCGGCCACAACGCGGTCAAATAATTCAGGCAGAGGGATGTTATCTTCAGCAGCGGCGGTCCAGCGGGTTAACATCATGCCAAAGCCTGCCAGCACCTGTTCACTGCGCCCCGCGAGCGCTCCTGGTTGCTGCTTGCTGCTGCCTGGCCGGCCAAGCTCCATCAGCGTTTCACCGGGAGCTTTGCCGGCAGCCTGGGCTGCCTGTTTCAAGGCCAGAATGGTTTTATCGCCCACACCACGGGCCGGTACGTTGATTACCCGATCCAGCGAAACTTCGTCGCGCGGGTTATGCGCCAACCGCAGGTAGGCTATGACATCTTTTACCTCGCGCCGCCCGTAAAAACGCTGCGCTCCTACCAGCCGGTATGGCATACCTACTCGGAGGAAGGACTCCTCCAGCAGGCGCGACTGAGCATTGGTGCGGTACATGACCGCAAAATTACCAGCGGGCGTTTTTGACCGCGTCACCGCATTGCGGATGGTCTCGACCACATATTCAGCTTCGGCTTTATCATCCTCGGCTTCGTACAGAGTCAATACTTCACCGCTGCCGCGGTCAGAAAACAGTCGTTTTGGCGTGCGGAACTTGTTCCGTTCGATCACCCCCTGAGCAGCATTTAGCACCGTCTGGGTGGAGCGGTAATTTTGTTCCAGCAGGATCTTTTGGGTTTGCGGAAAATCTTCTTCGAAGCGCAGCACGTTTTTGTAATCGGCTCCGCGCCAGCGGTAGATGGACTGGTCTTCATCGCCAACCACGAAAATGTTACGGTGGGCCGACGAAAGCAGCTTGAGCAGCTCATACTGCACCAGGTTGGTGTCCTGGAACTCATCGACCAATACGTGCTCGAAGCGGCGGGCATAACGCTCGCGCACCGCCGGGTTGTCCACCAGCAGGCGCACCGTCTCCAGAAGCAGGTCGTCAAAATCGACGCCATTGGATGCCAGCAGCAGCTGCTGGTAGCGCTGGTAAATGCGCCGGGTGACTTCCTCGCGGTAGCCGTTGGATGGAAAATCATTCGCCGTAATCAGATTATTTTTTGCCTTGGAAATCGCTGCGTGAATGCCCGTGGGTCGAAAGGTTTTATCATCCAGGTTCAAGTCTTTGATCGCGCGCCGCACGATCGACAACTGATCGTCGGCGTCCATGATCACAAAATTGCGGTCGAAGGGCAGGTGTTCGGCCTCACGCCGTAAAATCCGGGCGCAGTTGGCGTGGAAGGTGCCCAACCAGATACCTTGCACCTGTCCCGGAAGCAGCGTTTCGAGCCGGTGTTGCATCTCGCGGGCGGCTTTGTTGGTGAAGGTGACCGACAGGATGTTTTCCGGGCGCACGCCCATATGCTGGATCAGGTAAGCGATGCGCTGGGTCAGAACGCGAGTCTTGCCGGAACCGGGACCGGCCAGGACTAACGTTTGCCCGACGCCGGCTGTGACGGCCTGCCGCTGGGGATTATTCAAGTTTTTGAGGGGATCGATGGGCTGCATGCGGGGTGATTGTACCGTTTGACCGGGGGGCTGTCAAACAACCTCAGTCCAACAACCTCCGTTCTCAAGCGCAACGGAAAAAAGTAAACGAACCTGCCGGTTCATGGTAATTCGTACAGCAGGTAGATATTATCAAGCGATTTCACCAGCCTCAACCGGGCAAGGGTTTCCTGCAGCCCTTGCCATATCTCCGGCGTGTAATCCGGATCGGTAGCCTGAACCAGCCCGACCCCTGTTTGGTAAACCAGCACGTGTGTATAGCCCCTGGTTTCCCAGTCATCCAGAACCCGGTCGGTGGATTTTAACCTTTGCCAGTCCGTCTTGAATCGGATGATCCAGGTATCCGGCTCCGTCGTCAGCGGAGCGTAAAAAGCTTTTGGCTCCCACAGCATGAGAACCCGTGAATTTTCCGGAAGTTCACGGATCGATCGCATGGCCAGCTCATGGTAGCCCAGATTCGTCAAACGGTAATTTTCCTTTGAGTTGGTGCCGAGAACGACGCCCAGCGGATTACTAGCAGAAAGGGAAATGGTATCGTTCACCAGAAGTAGACCGCCAACCAGTAAGATTGCCACCCCGATCAACCGCCGGACGCGCACTCCGGCCAGCACTTTGGATTGCAGCCAATCCCATCCCACACCCGCCAGCAAGCCTGAAAACGCCAAAACGCTGAAATACAGGCGCGGTTGCTGCAAGTGACTGGCAAAGAATCCGCCGCTGAAAAGCGCCAGTGCTGCCGGGATCAACACGAGCACGGCGGCCTTGATCCGCTGGTCATGCCACAGCGCAATCGCTCCCGGGAGCGCCAGCAGCAGGATTAATGGCCCGATGTCGGTGCCAAACAGCCCACCTTTATCGTAACCGACCCAGGTCAAGGAGACAGGCAGGAAAATTCGCTCCAGCCAGTCGCCGTTTCCATTCAACAAAGTAGAACTTGCCAGAGGTTTTAGCTGAAAAAACGTTGTTTCTATCGAATACGGGAAAATGGGATTTCCGGTGGCAACCCCATTTTTGATCAGCCAGGGCAGCACCGGCAGGAGCGCGATGAGGGCGCCTAATACTATTTTTGAAAATCGAAGGCGCATTCGCTTGGCGTAGAAGAGCGCTGCCAGAATTACCCCGGCCAGCAGGACGCCGCCGGTCAATTTGACCGCAATTGCAAAACCGCTAAACAGGCAGGCCAAGTAGAACCAGCGCACCTGCTGGGTCTGCATCCATTCCAGGAACAGAATGAGAACGGCGCTGCCAAAGAGAGCCGAAAATTGGTCCGTGGCGGAAAAGCCAAGCAGGGTGCGAAAGGTCTGACCGGCCAGTAAGGCGAAAACCGCGACCCATCCAGCCGATTTTCCCCTGGTTTCCGGACTGGCAGTCCCCACCAATCGGTTGACTGCCCCCATTAACCCCGGCAGAACTAAAATTCCGGCTGCCCAGCCCAGCACCCCGGCGGTCTCCGGCTGGTGCAGCGCCATCGTCAGGGTATAGATCATTTCTGCCAGCTGAAAATGCCCGGAATACATGTTTTCTGGAACATGATAGAGATAACCGGCCTCCAGATAGAGCCGTGGGAGTTGCAAATGGTAAGTGAGCGCATCCCAGCCAATTGGCGGGGCCAGCGCAATAAGCAGTTGGTAACCTGCCAGGATAAGGCTAATAATGGCAATCATCCGCTCCAACCTGGCCGAATGGCGGAACGTTTCGCCAACTGCGGACAGGTTTCTTAACCATTCCAGGGCTTCGCGCCGTAGAATGACAAGCCCGATTCCAAGCAGCAGCCAGGCGGCCCAGGTTGTAAATAAATGCAGCCAGCCGAAGACCGTCCAGATCAGGCTGAGTACACCCAGCCCCAGCGCGCCGTGGATTGTGATTTGCTCGAGGGATGAAAAATTCGCCGCTTTCAACAACCGGCGTCCAATGCCGCCAGCCAAGGCCAGTACTGCAGCCATTAGCAGGACATTGAACAGGGCCGACAGGGGCGCTGCCAGGACGTCTGGTGAAATGGGCTTATGGAAATAGTAATACCCGACCAGAACAAAAAACATCCAGGCAGCGATTACGGCTAATAGAATTATGGGCTTGTTGGGTCGCATCAATTTCCCTTGGAAATTCCGGTTCAATAAGTATTTTATAGCAGAGTAAAATAACAACGGTGATTTTGAAGCCTCACTCCACCTTTTCTCTCTTTCCCGGAAGGATGAATGCTATTGGACCTTTACGCTCAATATAATCGCAAGGCCTGGGATGGCCAGGTCGCCAAAGGAAACCCCTGGACCCAGCCGGTTTCCCAGGAGCAGGTTCAAGCCGCCCGACGCGGCGACTGGAGTCTGGTGCTCACCCCAACTATCCCGGTGCCACGGGAATGGTATCCGCCCCTGGCTGGCACTGAGGTGTTGTGCCTGGCGTCAGGCGGTGGGCAGCAGGGGCCAATCTTGGCGGCAGCCGGCGCGCATGTGACTGTCTTCGACAACTCTCCGGCCCAATTGGCGAATGATCAAAAAGTGGCTGAACGCGACAGCCTGGATCTGGTCACGGTTCTGGGAGACATGCGTGACCTGTCTGTTTTCACGGATAACCATTTCGATCTCATTTTTCACCCGGTCTCGAATGTCTTTATCCCGAATGTCCTGTCGGTGTGGCGCGAGGCGTTTCGTGTGCTGCGCAAGGGCGGAGTACTGCTGGCGGGTTTCAACAACCCGGTGCTTTACCTGTTCGATTTCGATAAACTTGATCAGGGAGAGCTTGTGGTTACCAAGAAGCTTCCCTACGCCGATGTAAACGACCTGTCACCCGACCACCTGCGCAAGTTGGAAGACGAAGGACTGCCGTACGAATGGAGCCATTCGCTGGATGAACAGATTGGCGGTCAGTTGGCGGCGGGTTTTGTTCTAACCGGGCTGTACGAGGATATCGACCCTACCACCGTGTTGGGCAAGACCCTGCCGACTTATATTGCCACCCGTGCGGTCAAACCCTGAAGCTGCCGTGTTCAGGCTGGTTTTTGTTTGAAGGGCCATTCATTTCAACCCATACCTGCCAGGGAAAGGTGTTCCGGTGAATAACCCAATTCAAATCGTAGTGGGATCACGTAATCCGGTAAAAATCCAATGCGTCCGCATGGGTTTCGAAAAAATGTTTCCGCAAGCCGCCTATGACCTTAATGCGGTGGATGTGCCGTCGGGGGTCAGCGCCCAGCCTGATGGGAGTGCGGAGATGCTGCGCGGCGCGCTAAACCGCGCTGAAGCGGCTCGCAATCTGAGACCAAATGCGGATTACTGGGTCGGCGTCGAAGGTGGCACCGAGGATGGCGGTGTGGACATGCAGGCTTATGCCTGGGTGGTGGTGCTCTCGCCTCACGGGGTTGGCAAGGGCCGCACGGGTGCTTTTTACCTGCCAAAAGCCATCGCGGACCTGGTGCGTCAGGGGAAAGAGTTGGGAGAAGCGGACGATATTTTCTTTGGGCGCAGCAACTCGAAGCAGGCCAATGGAGCCATTGGCCTGTTGACCGGCGACGTAATCGACCGAGCACAATATTACGAACACGCGGTGATCATGGCCTTGATCCCGTTTAAGAACCCGGATCTTTACCAGATCAGTGCAGCCGGATGAACACCACTCAGTATATCGGGCAGATTCTGCAGGTGGTCATTGACCGCCCGTTGGGATCGCGCCACCCACGGCACGGCTTTACCTACCCGCTGAATTACGGCTTTTTGCCGGGAGTGATCTCGGAAGATGGCGAGGAGTTGGACGCCTATGTGTTGGGCGTGTTCGAACCGCTGCAAGCGTTTGAGGGTGAGTGTATCGCGGTCATCCATCGATTGGAAGATGATGATGATAAGCTGGTGCTGGTTACACCGGGAAGGCTTTTCACTGACGAGCAGATTAGGGTACTGACGGAATTTCAAGAACGCTGGTTTAACTCTGTCATTCTACGGTCATAATCCAGTTGGACAATTCGCAGGTCGGATTGAGGGGCGATGAAGGTAAAAATTGTGGATATCGTTTATGCAGCTCCGAAATCCGACGAATCCCATCATGTCTGTTTCCTATCCGTAAGATGTTGGGTTTCGCGGCTGCAAAATGGTTTTCTCGATAACCGCCGTGCGCCGCTGCTCAACCCAACCTACAATTTATTTGCTCCTTGAAAAAAATGGCAGATTAAAAAAGCAGTTTCCATGCCTGTCCACATATTTGTCCCATAAAAAATTGCGCCGGTTTGGCCGGCGCAATTTTTAGCAAAATGCAGAGCTACGCGTTATTGGTGAATACTGATGTTGCCCGACAGACGCTGCAGCGGACCGTTGTCGAAGACCAACTGCGTTCCGTCCCAAATTTGGAAGCGGATATAGTCTGGTTTGCCGACTTGCAGCCAGACGATGTAACGGAACCCATCGA
This sequence comes from Chloroflexi bacterium GWB2_54_36, assembly GCA_001796355.1. Taxonomy (GTDB): domain Bacteria; phylum Chloroflexota; class Anaerolineae; order Anaerolineales; family Anaerolineaceae; genus Bellilinea. The sequence continues at coordinate 19,835 of MGMG01000055.1, forward strand.
TCGTATTGGCGCTGCCGATGCCGGTGAAGACAGCGTATTTGCCGTCCTGACTGACTGTCAGCCATTCGACATTCGTGCTGAAGAATTCAAACCCGGCTTTTTCCAGAACAAGGCTGAATGACCCTTCAGGCACAACGGCATCATTATGGTATTTGACATCGATCGCAAACTGAGCTTTGCCAGACCAGGCAGGATCGGCATGGTATGAACCTTCAGGGGCTGGTACCCATCCGCTGCCATTTACAAATCCAAGATCAGACGGATAAGGCGAGTTTTGCAGATCCAGCCCCACGATCACGGGATCGTGGTCCGACACGCGGAACATATCCGGCGCGTAAAGACTAACGATTTGCCCGGTGCTCTTAAAGTCGGTGTTGTAATCCAACACGCTTGGCTCGTCGGCGTTGATGTGGAATTCGCTGATGCCCGTCACCTGCGGCCATAGCGAGCCGGTTGCCAGCGCATGATCCAGGTAACCCCACTGCCCATCGAATACGTAGGAGTAGGCTTCGGGGCCGAGGAACAGGTCGAGCAAATTGGTGTAACCGGCGTCCTTTAACGCGGTGATCGGATCTTCCATGGCGTAGGAATTCAAATCGCCCAGGATGAGAATATCCGATTCACTGGTGAGGGTCGGGTCACTGGCCAGCCAGTTAGCCAGCTCTGTTGCAGCATTGACGCGCACGAGGTTACAGTTGCCCTGACCATCGCCTTCGTCCGGATCATCGCAGGCGCTGCCCTTGCTCTTGAAGTGGTTGACCACCACCGTGAAGCGTGCACCGTTGGAGTTCTGCTGGAAGGTCTGCGCCAGCGCCGGGCGGGTGCGAGCCGCAGTGTCGCCGCCGTTGACGAAGGCCTCGCTATTCAGCGCTGCGGTGACGCCCACCGGGGTGACCATGGCAGGCTTGTAGATCAACCCAACCTTGATGGCATCGGTGCCAAGAGCATTAAGCTGACCCGTACCGGCGTCAACGTCGATGAAGGCGTAGGTGCCCGGACCAGCGGCAGCATTGAGCTGATCCACCAGATGCTGGATTGCGCTGTTAGCGCCGTAGCCGTCATTTTCGATTTCGACGATGCCCAGCACATCCACATTCATGCTCAGGATTGCAGCCACGGTCTTGGGCCACTGGCGGTCGAATTCAGACTGGGTGTCTGCGCCACGGCAGTCGGTGGCTGCGCCACCTACGCCATTGGTGCAGTTGTTCACAGTATCGGGCAGGCCGTCGAAGGTGTTGAAGTAGTTGAGCAGGTTTAGCGCGCCAGCTTCGAGGGTGCCGCCGACATCCCCGGGTGTTTCAGGACGCAGGTTGACCGCTTCGAAGTTGACATACCCATTAAGTGCATTGATCGGGCGAATGCGGTAGGCACTGCCGCTGGCAGAATTGCCTGCCCAGGTGTAATTCAAAACTCCAACGATGTCGGTGGCCGTGTCACCGCCGCGCAGCGTATTGCTGGCGGAAAGCGGTAACCCGCCGCGCGCGAACAGGATCGGGTCTGGGTTTTGGGCTTGTGAAGCGTCATCCAGGATGATTTTGTTGAGGTTATTGGCGGCCTGCAGAGCGTTGGCGTCAGCACCGGGAGCGACCACATTGGTCGGCTGTTGCAGGCGGGCGTCGGCCGAAAGCACTACCTGGCCAAAGCGTCCCAGTTGGAAGTGCTCGGTGACGTACATGGTCTGTGGTAGGCGCACCAACATGCCTTCGTATTGCTCAAGGTAGTTGGCATCGGGTACAGGGAATTCGACATCCTCGGGATCAACGCTGTCGGTGCCGCAGGTGTAGATTTTAGTAGAAGAAATCTGGGATTGACCCTGGTTTTCCCCAGCACTTCCATTTATGAAAACCACATCCCCGAGTGAAACGCGATCTGCATTATCACCCTCGAAGACAAATATTCCATCAGAGGTAGATGGGTTACCATCGCCAGAAACATCTTGAACAAAGAAACCGCGCAAAGCTGGTGACGCGCCTTCATAATCGCCAACCACTACGCCACGGGTGGCGACTGGACCTGAAATTGCGACCGTAGCGCCGCTGCCCTGGATGTCAAATATTTGGGTGTAATCCGTCACCTGGCAGGCATTAAAAGCCGAGAAAGTGATACTGAAATCAGCTTCCATTGCATCGGGCGGATCGTTGGCGTCCTGGTCGGTCACATTGGCCGAAAAAATATTCAGGGTACACGTTTCATCGACAAAATCAGTGTCAGGATCGAGCGTAAAGGAAGTTGGGCCGCCGCTGACCGTCGCTGTATGAGTGCCGGTTGTGCTGCAGGTTAAGCCGAACCATGAACCTGCCACATTCACTGGCTCGCTGAAAGTAACCGTCAGGTTGGCGGCCACTGCAAAGTCAGTTGTCCCGTTGGCAGGATTGGTCGAGGAGACAGAAGGAGCTGACTCGACTGGGCAAGCAAATGTTGCAGATGCGCTATTTCTTGGCGTAGGCGCACCCACTGTGAAATCTGCGGCATTACTATCTGTATCGACACACCCATTGTTATTTCGTAAGGCCGCGGTCGTGTTAGATAAAGTGGATGTTGGCCCTGCCCCCTCAAAACAATTGGCGGTGCTGCCGAATCCTACAAAATCCTCCACCCCGCTTGGGCAGGTACCAGTCAATGGAACAGTTGAAGATACGAGGGCTACTTTTCCATTTGTAGCGCTCATAAATATATTGCCTGTAGCATCAGGAGCTGGCAACGGCGTGGATCCACCTGATCCCTGAGATTCTTTGATCAGGTAATACCCATTCGCAGGGATCGACCCGCTTAAACTCGTTACCTGCCATGTACTACCCGTTGCGCTGGCGTACTGTACACTCCAACCGGAAAGGCTTATTGCTGTACTGGTAGGGTTGTAGAGTTCGATAAAATCGTTGGTTAATGTGGCACCGGAATTTCCGCCACCACCATACACTTGAGATACTCGAATATTATTCGGGCCAGCCTGCACCGCAGCCTGGCCGGGTACGGCCAGTGCAATGCCAAGCATCAGTAAAGCGGCAATCACTACATTCCAGATACGAAGCGATGGTTTCATTATTTCCTACCCTCCTGGTTATGAAAGACGCGGTTA
>MGMG01000056.1 GCA_001796355.1 Chloroflexi bacterium GWB2_54_36
TTCAGACTGCGGCAGCCGATCCCAACTCAACACCGCCTGGGTTTTGATCAGCCGGTTGATGGCCGCAGCGGCAATGCTGACGCTGCGCAGCAGTCTGAGTTCTTCGGCCGCGGGTTCGGTTTCGCTGGTGCGGGAGACGATTTCACGCACTGCCAGCCGCAGCATGGCGATCTCATCGCTGAGGTTGGGTAAGCCTTCGCCGGGCAGGTCCCTATTCGCTGATCGAAGGTCTGGCAGTGGCGGATCCCCGGGCAAGGGTCGCGCGTAAAAGCCGTGGCGGACGGCGTTGCGGTTGCCGGGTTGGCCGCCCCGTGCGCGCGCCTGGCCGCCGCCGGGCGCAGATGATTGTTCAGTCATGGCTCCTCCAAATTCGCAAGGATGACCTGATTATAGAACATTTGTACTGGTTAATGCAAGGAGCAACGCACCCGGCAGATTTTTCACTCCTCCAAAATCGATTTTTGATTTTGGGGGAGGTAGGAGGGGGTCGGCTGCTTTGTTGAAAGCACTTTTCCCTACTGCACGGTAAACTCTATTTCCTCAGAGCGGGATTCATTGCCGGCCAAATCAGTCGCGCGCACCTGCAAGGAGTGCTTGCCAACCATTCCATCCCAAATCAGGGCATGGGGTGCGGCTGTGCGTTCGCCGATTTTTCGCCCATCCAACCACCACTCCACCCGCGCCACGCCAACGGCATCCGAGACCTCTGCCTGCAGCGTGATGGTACGTTGATCCGGCCCGGCAAACACCTGGCCTTGCAGCGGATACGGAATGCGGATTGTTGGCGGGGTGTTGTCCGCTGTGACCTGGAGGTACGCCAGTTGTACCCGTTGCCCCTCATACACGACCATCAGCCGGACGATGTACAGGCCGTCCAGGCCGGCGGCATCCAGTTCGCCTAGCAGCCCGTTCTCGACCGGGTTGGTGGCCGGCTCGCTGATGTTCTGCCACTTTGTGGGGTTTATGCCGCGTCCAAGCTGCAGCCGGTAGGAGACAAATCCTTCACCGGCAGCCGTCCCGGTCAGCGGCAGCTTGCCGCGCACAAAAGAGAATTGGGCCGGGCTGCTGAAGTGCGCCGCGGGATCCAACTCTACCGGCGGGATGTTATCGTATTCCAATGGCGGTACCGGCAGGTTGGCCAATCGGCTCCATTCCTGCGCTTCGGGTGGAACGACCAGGAAGGTCTTTGCCTCGACCCACTCCTGCGGGGTAAAAATGGTCGCCAGACGCCCCGTCTCCCGGTTGATTTCCAGGCGTTGGTACAGGTTGTCCGCGATGATCGGCTCGCTGCCGGTCAGGAAAATCTCGGTCACCACATTCGGGCACTCGGCGGTCGGCAGCAGCCCGGACGGGTCGCAGACTACCGTCTGGGTCACGCCGGACGGCATGTTCCAGCCCAGCACAGGCTGGTCCTGCGAAGCAACCTGCATCAGTGCGTGCCAAATGCCGGCAGCCGCCCGAACGTCCAACGACGCTGCGGCGGCATTAGTCTGTTGATAGCCCAACCACACAACAGCCGCAAATTGACGGGTATACCCGGCCGCCCAGGTAGAGCGTCCCTGGTCAGCACTGCCGGTCTTCGCGCCAGCCGGCCGGTCAAGCTCCAATGGATTCGCCTGCCCCAGGCCTGGCCAGCGGGCCGGTTCATCCGCCAATATGTGGTGTACCAGGTAGGCTAATTGCGGGCTGACAATCTGGCGGGTTTGCGTGGTGAATTCACCCAAAACTGCTGTTCCGCCAGAATCTTCGACCGATAGAATCAACTGCGGCTCCAGGCGGTTGCTGTCTTCTGCTTGTGTTCCAGACATCGTGCCAGGCGTGCTGAAAACACTAAAAGCCTGCGTCAGCTCCAAGGGGTCGAGCACTGGGCCGCCGGTCAGCGTCTGGCTGACATCACCCGACAGGGTGTAATGCGCCAGTCCAAGCGAGCGGACGGTGGTCGTCACTGCTGCCGCGCCGACCTGTTGGAACAGGGCGGTAAGGCCAGCTAGATAATCGTTCGCCAGGGCGGTGCGCAGCCGAACCGGCCCGTGATAAGCAGTCGCGGGTTCCGCCGTTCCGCCAAGTGGGATATCCCAGATCAGGCTGGCCGGCCCAAGGCTACGGGCAAAGCCCGCCAACGCCAGGAAGGGGGTCTGCAGCGACCCGGACGGGTGACTGCCAAGCGCAGCCTCGCCTTCAGATAGGGAGATATCGCCGGTCAGCGCTAATACCTGCCCGGTGAGCGGATCCAGCAGGACGGCGCTGGCCGCCAGGGGAGATTCAATTGGGTTGGTGTTTGCCGTCAATGGCAAGTTGGGCAACTGTTGCGCAGTGGTGCAATCCGCTGGGTCGAACGGGCTGGTCGCTCCTTCCAGGCGAGTTAGCTGGACCTGGATGGCGCAAGTCACCTGCTGCTGCAGGTCGTAATCCAGGCTGGTTATGATGCGCAGGCCACCGCGTTCCAACAACCAGCGGCTATGCGCGCCAGCCAACCGCTCGACCACCAGGTTGGAAAAGGCCCGGGCAGTCGAGGTGTCCGGGGATTGCGGCGGAGCGCTGATGGGAGGTATGCTGGACACCGCAGCAAAATCTGTCTGGCTGATCAGGCCACCGGCCGTCATCCGCGAAAGCACGTCCAACTGGCGCTCGCGAGCAGCAGCAGGGGCATCGATCCAATTAAGGGCGGACGCCTCCAGGGCGGCAACCAGCACAGCGGCATCGTATCCGTCCAATTGACTGGCGCTTTTACCCAGGTAAAGTCGAGCTGCGCTGTCAGCCCCAAAGGTTAAATGACCGAACGAAGCGCTATTGAGATACCACTCCAGCACCTGGGCGCGGCCGTAGCGGGACAGAACCCGGTTGGCCAGCAGGCGCACACGCAGCCGGTTGACGAATTGCTCATTCGGCTCCTCCAGCAATAGGCTGCTCACCAGCCGTTCGGCGATGGTCGGCGCATGATCCTCTGTCAGCGATTGCCAGGTCAATGCCGGCTGCTCCCAGAAATCCGGCTCGTAGATCAGCACTACGGCCTGAGCCAGCGCGGGGCTGAGCGCCTCCGGAAAGGCGGCGCTTAACGGCAGCATGCGTCGCTCGATACCGGGATTTTCCAGGGTGGCCAGCAGGTGTTCGCCAGTACGATCGTAAATCCGCGTGGGCTGCAACAGCGTCCCGATCTGCGGATCGAGCATCACCGGCAGCGAATCTACAGGCGGCAGGCCGGCGGTCAGACTGGCATAAGCGGTCCCCAGCGCGACCACAGCGAGCAGCAGGCTGGCAAGGAAGACAACTGCCAATCCCTGCAGTCCCCCCGTCAGCCGATGCAGCGTGCGTGACTGGCGCGCGAACTGTCGGCGGCGGCGGCGGCGCTGCACCAAAAGGATACGTTGATACGAATGCAAGTCGAAATCTCCGGCCAGGAAAACTCAACCGGCGCTGGTTTGATTTTTGTAGGGGTCAGCGCCTGGGTAGTCCTTCTCTATTTTATCCGCACTTTGGCCGATCTAGGGTGTAGGGGTTGTTGCAATACCATCGGCGGGCGGGGTTGGGGTTTGAAAGGCGCCCAGATGCTGGCGCGCTATTTCAAACCAGGCTGCAGGGGCAGATCCTTCAGGCAGCGTCAATAACTGCTGCCAATCCGCGAGGGCAGCGTTCTGATCGATCGATTCAAGCGCCTGCGCCCGCCAGAAGAAGAGCATTGCCCACTGGGTATCATCCTGAGCGCGCTCGGCAGCCAGGTTTAGCTGATCGACTGCGCCCTGGTAATCTCCCTGCCCAAAATAGGCCCAGCCAATTGCCGCAGCAGCCTCGAACGATTCGGGGTTGAGGTCCAGCGCTGTGTTGATGTCTTCCAATCCACGGGCAGGATCGCCGGTTTCCACGTAGAGCAAACCGCGCTCCAGCAAAGCCGTAAAGCTGTCCGGCACCTGCGCAAGCGCTTTATCGAGGGCCTCCAACGCGGCCGGGAAGTTACCACCCGCCCGGTAAGCCCGGCCTATTTTGACGTAAACCGCCGGATCCGGGGTGAAGGTAATATATCGCAGGTAAATTTCATACGGTGGAATCGAGTCAGCCACGCGCTGATTGGCCTGCAGTGCATCGCCCAGGACCAGGTAGGCATCCAGGTAAGTCAAGTCCAATTGAACTGCCCGGTCTGCGTCAGCCAGAGCCGGAGCCGGATTTTTCAACTGTAGAAATGCTTGAGCCCGGTAAAAATAGGCTAGCGGCGCGTTTGGATTCTGGTCAATGGCGGCATTCAGGTATTCCACCGCTGCATCAGCCTGGCCGGTTTGCAGGTACAGACGGCCCATCAGGGTCAGCGTCTCCGGCAAATTGGGGTCAGCCGCGCGCGCGGATTCCAGATCGGCGCGAATTTGATCGACCTGTCCGCCGTCGATCGCCCAGACCGCTTGCGCCCGTCCGAGGAAAGCCGGCCCAAAGGCAGGATTAATTTGCAGCGACTGGTTATAAGCAGCCACAGCCAGGTCGTAGCTACCGGAAAGGCGGTATGCCTCACCCAGCAGGTAGGGCAAATCGGGTGATCCCGGTTCTGACTGGATGGACTGGCCAATGTATTGGATAACCTTCTCCCACTCGCCCCGCTGGAAAGCGCCAAATCCTAATCGGTAAGCCTCGCTGATCGGGTGAGGCGTATTCACATAAATAGGCGTCGGGGTGTATGGGGCAGCCAACACCTGCCACGGCGGAGTTGGACCGCTGGGCACCGGGGTGGCGGTTAGGATGGGGGTCGGTGATGAGGTGGCGCTGGGATAGGGGGAGGGAACAAATTGGGCTTGTCGGTTTCTCCGGTTTTCCGTCCCAAAAATAGCATAACCCACCAGCACGAGTACAGCGATTCCAACGCCGCCGTACAGGAAGACCTTTTTGCCAGGTAATTTCAGGGGCGGGCGTTCCGACTTGTCGATACGCGCCTGCCAGTTGCGCCGCGGCATGGGCTGCAGTTCGACTGTTTGCTCTTCCGGCGCAAGTTCGCCCATCATAGCCAGCCCGCGTTTGGCCGCCCGGTTTCCCGGGTCGATTCGCAGCGCTTCGCGCAGGCAGTAAGCCCGCTCTTTGGCGGTATCGACCACCGCACTCATCCATAACCACACTTCAGGATTGTCCTGGTCCCGCCGCATTTGGCGGGTGAGTAAATCCTTGGCGCGAGCGCGGTCGCCCTGCTCGATGGCCTTGCGGGCTTCTTTAATTATTGATTCGTCAACTGGCATGGTATCAGTTTAGCATAGCGGAGTATATGCGGCAAGGACGCTGAATTTGCAGTCACATTACGGTTTTGATAAGAATCACCAGCCTGCGCCTTACTCAGGATTGCCTGAGGCTGGCGGCTGGCATAATCCCAGTTCAGCAGCGCGTTGAATGGCCTCAGCAGTGGACACAGCGCTCAAACTGTGGCGAATGGCTGCCAGGTGCAAATAAACGGTGCGGCGCGACATTCCCAGGCGCGCCGCGACTTGCCGGGTTGTCATCCACTGCGCCACACATTGCAGCACTTGCATCTGGCGCTGCCCGAGCGGACCCGTTGGTCGGGAGTCCGGCGACGTCCATTCATTTTCAACCGGTTGGAAAACGAGAATGGTGCTTTGGCCTAAACGCACAGCTCGCAATCCGGTAACCATCTTATCCCGGCGGGGAATGCCATCCGGGGGATGCCATCTACCGCTATTGATCGCCAGAATTAAGCGGCCTGGGGGCAGGCTAGAGTCAAGCGTATAGAAGGCGCGTTCAGAGGGGAGGTACAAAATACGGGTCATGTTGTAGAATATATGTTCTATTATCGTTCTATTTAAAGTCTTTGTCAAGGTGCAAGGGGGGCGATCTGCCTGAGGTATAATCGCCAACATGAAGATGATTCTGTCGCTGCTGGTGTTAACGGTTTTAGCCTTAGCGCTGGCGGCCTGCACCCCGTCTGAACCCTCCAATACTCTGACACCCCAGCCAACCCGCACCGGCGCCTTAAAGCCATATACCGGCCTGGCGTCATCAGTAACGCCCTCACCGACCAACGCCGCCACAGTCACGCCGCTGCCAAGCGCCACCCCTACCCCGCGTACGCACGTAGTGCGCGCCAAAGAGGACCTATGGGGCATTGCACTGCGCTACGGCCTGTCGCTGGAAGATTTATTGACCGCCAATCCGACTGTCGATCCGCGCTTTTTGAGCATTGGCGCCAACCTGATGATCCCCGCCCCGCTGTACACGCCAACACCGGATGCAGCCAACCCTCCGCTGCCAACTCCGGTTGGTATGGACCTGGTCACCCCGGTTTGTTACCCCTCCAGGGAAGGCGGCTTGTGGTGTTTTACGACCGCCGTTAACGGGCAGGAATTCAGCATCGAAGCGCTTTCCGCTGCTATCCGGTTGTATGACCAGGGCAGCGGCAAAATCCTGTCGCAGACCGCATATGCGCCACTGAACCTGGTGCCGCCAGGCGGCGTGATGGCGCTTTCAGCCTACTTCCCGGCCCCCGCGCCAGTGACCTTTGACATCACTGCCGAACTGCTCACTGCGCTGCCAGTGCCGCCAGCCGCCGGGCGCTTTTTGGCCGTGCAGCAACCGGGCACAGACATCGAAATCAGCGCAGATGGGTTGAGCGCGGTTGCCAGTGGAACTTTTCAACTGAGCGACGCCCAGGCGGCTGCCAGCCGCATCCAGGCGGCGGCCATTGCATATGATTCGCAGGGACGGGTCACAGGTATCCGCCGCTGGGAGTCGCTCGAACCGCTGAGCGGCAGCGCGTCGGTGGACTTTCAGTTCACGGTCTATGCCACCGGCGGCGCCATCGACCGCGTGGTCGTGCTGGTAGAGGCGTATCCATAAGTTTGCAAGCCGCGAAGCCCTACACTAAGCTCCTACTGCTCGGCTACCTTCACTTGGGTGAGCTGTTTCTGGCAAAGCTGAGCCATCATTTCTAGTCGTTTGTTCTCTGCGTAGCTCATGGTGTGTAGTTTGTCCACTTCTTTGTCCTCGCTCATGGGGACATTTTAACTTTGGCTTTACAAACTTTTACTGACACTTGACACCCCTTCTTTCCCGGCTTACAATGACCGTAACAATTGAATGAGTACCTGTCAGGTGCCTTTTACCCCGGATGGTAAGGCTTGAAGGCGAAACCGGTGCAAGTCCGGTGCTGTCGCGCAACTGTAAGGAGGGAATCCCTCTAAGCCAGGTCGCCCGCCCAGCAGGTGTTCACCACGCTCTCGCAGAAAGGAGGTGGGGACTTTGGACTGGCAACAGCCAAACGGCATTTCTCACCTCCCTCGCCCTAAAAGCAGGGAGGTTTTGTTGTCAGTGGTCGGAATAATTGGCATCACTTTACGTTAAGTTGGACCGGTGTAAGCGGAAATCATCTCAATCCATTTTTATCGAGGTCTATCGTGAAACGCTTCTCAAAACTCTTGCTTATCATTGCGCTGCTGACTGGCCTGCTGGCAGCTTGCGCCCCCGCGGCTGTCGCACCCACTACGGCGCCCATGGCTATGACCGACGGCCTTGGCCGTGAAGTCACCCTGACCGCTCCCGCGCAGCGTGTCGTTTCGCTGGCGCCATCCAATGCCGAAATTCTGTTCGCGGTTGGCGCGGGCAGCCAGGTCGTTGGCCGGGATGAGTTCACCAATTATCCTGAATCAGCCGTCACCTTGCCAAGCGTGGGCGGGTCGATGGGCGGCTACAATTTCGAGCAAATCGTCAACCTCAAGCCGGACCTGGTGCTGGCGGCTGAAATCAACACTCCCGAACAGGTCAAAGCTCTGGAAAATCTTGGAGTAACCGTTTATTACCTGTCAAATCCGACGGATATCGAAGGAATGTACGCCAATTTGATCACCGTCGGCAAGCTGACCGGAAAGGAGCCCGAAGCTACCGCGCTGGTTGACAGCTTGAAGCAGCGGGTTGCGGCAGTGGAGGACAGGGTTGCCAGTACGACCGCCAAGCCCAAGGTCTTTTACGAACTGGACGGTTCGGAAGCCGCAAAACCCTGGACTGCCGGCGCCGGTACTTTTATCGATATATTGATCACCATGGCTGGCGGTGAAAATGTAGCGGCTTCAATGGAAGGCTCATGGGGCCAGTTCAGCCAGGAAGCGCTGCTGGTTGCCAACCCGGATTTTATCCTGCTGGGCGACGCTGCCTACGGAACCACCGCGGAACAGGTCGCAGCCCGCGCCGGCTGGGAGACAATCCAGGCGGTGCAGGTCGAGCAGGTGCTGCCTTTCAATGACGATACCGTCAGCCGGCCTGGTCCGCGCCTGGTGGATGCACTGGAAGAGCTGGTGCGCATCCTTCACCCCGAGTTGAAGTAATCCGTGGAAATCACGCGCACTGCCCGCCCTTACTGGATCGCTTTGCTGGCGCTGACGGCTGCCATGCTGCTCAGCATTCTGGTGGGCAGTGTGCAAATTTCCTTCGCTGCTTTGGTCGAGGCGCTGCGGTCAGGAGCAGAAACGACTGCCGGGAAGATTCTGTTTTCGCTGCGTCTGCCGCGCACCATCCTGGTTGCCATGACCGGGGCGGCGCTGGCAGGCAGCGGTACCGCCTACCAGGGATTGTTCCGCAATCCGCTGGCCGACCCATACCTGATCGGGGTAGCATCAGGCGCGGGGTTGGGGGCAGTGGCTGCCATGAGTCTGCGCTGGCCATATACCACCTTTGGTTTGATGGCTGTTCCGCTGGCAGCTTTTGCCAGCGGGTTATTGACCGTGGCAATTGTATATGCCCTGGCGAAGGTAGGGCGGGCGATCCCAGCCTCTAATTTGATTCTGGCGGGGGTGGCGGTAAGCTCGTTCACTACCGCCTTGACCTCTTTTCTGATGCTGCGCTCCAACGGAGAATTGCGCCGCGCGCTGGCCTGGCTGTTGGGCGGCGCCACCATGAGCGGCTGGCAGCCGGTTCTGGCACTGCTGCCGTACTTGGTGGTGGGACTGGGTATTCTGTTGACGCTGGGTCACGCGCTCAATGTTCTTCAATTTGGTGACGAGCAGGCGCAGCAACTTGGCCTGCCGGTTACGCGCGTGCGGCGCTTGATCATTATTGCTGCGTCTCTGACCACCGCGGCCGCGGTCTCGTTCGCCGGTATCATCGGTTTTGTCGGGTTGATCATTCCGCACATTCTGCGGCTGCTGACCGGCGCGGATTACCGGCGGCTTTTACCGCTATCTCTGGTTGGCGGAGCGGCTCTGCTTTTGGCAGCCGATGTACTGGCACGAGTGCTGCTGGCGCCGCAGGAACTGCCAGTGGGCATCGTTACCGCGTTGGCAGGCGCGCCGTTCTTCCTGTGGGTGCTGCGCCGCAGCCGCCAGGCTAATTTTTGGAGCTGAGATGCTGGAAGTTCGAGACCTGAGTGCTGCGTACAGCGGTAAACACGTGTTAAAGGACCTTAACTTTTGCCTGCAGGCAGGTGAAATGCTGGCAGTGATTGGTCCTAATGGCGCTGGAAAATCGACGCTGGTTCGGGTTTTGAGCGGCATTCTTCCGCCGCAAAGCGGGCAAGTGCTTTTCAATGGAAAGAATCTGGCCAAACTACCCCCGGCCGAGCGCGCACAGTTGATCGCAGTAGTGCCGCAGGCGCGCAGCATTCCTCCGGCCTACACTGCCTGGCAGGTGGTGATGCTGGGCCGCACACCTTACCTCAACTGGTTCGGGCAAACCTCGCCGCAGGATGAGGAACTGGTGCATCTGGCGATGGAACGCACCAGCACGCTCGAACTGGCGCCGCGGCTGGTCGGTGAACTGTCTGGTGGCGAGCTGCAGCGGGTTTTACTGGCGCGGGCACTGGTGCAAACCACCCCTGTGCTGCTGTTAGACGAACCAACCACGCACCTTGACTTGCAATACCAGATCAGCTTGCTCAATCAGGTTCAAGACCTGATTCACCGGCCGGCGGGTTGGGCGCTGGCTAATGGACACGGCGCGCCGGGTGCGCTGGTCGTGCTGCACGACCTGAATTTGGTGGCGCGTTTTGCGGACCGGGTGTTGCTGCTGGTGCAGGGTCAGCTTCGCGCGCTTGGCTCGGTCAGCGAGGTGCTGCAGCCGGAGTTGCTCAGCGAAGCTTTTGGAATTGCGCTGGATGTGGTGCAAAATCCGATCGGAGCGCACCCGCTGGTGGTGGCGCGCTAGATCGGGTTTGTGGCAAAACCACGAACAATGGTCTATACTTGTCCGGGAAAACGCCCCTCCCGATGCAGATAAACCTTTATGCCACTTTCCGTTTAATCGCCGGTCAACGTACGCTGGATATCCAACTGGCGCCCGGCGCGACTGCCCGTCAGGCTGTGATTGCAGTCCTCGAGCAGGCGCCGGATTTACGGACGCACTGGGTCAACGAGCAGGGGGAAATCCATGCGCATGTGCACGGCTTTATAAACGGGAACGAGATCCCAACCCTCGAACGCGGATGGGATACGCCGCTTCACCCAGACGACATCATGGATTTCATTCCGCCGGTTGCCGGCGGCTAACCAAATTATCGATCGATTAAACGACCGCGGTATGGACATCGAAAACCGGCGGATGCTCCATGGCCTTTTTCACCGCGCACTGTTCCGCAGAACGCACCAGGGCTGGATAATATTTTTCGGGGAAAGCGGGCGGCACTTGAATTTCCAGTTCCACATTTTCCACCATGCCGTTCATGCTGTTGGTATGGATGCGCTGTACGATGCGAATGCCGTCGGTCGGCAGTCCGCGGTTGCGGCAAAAACCCAACACATAAATGCCAGCGCAGGTCCCCAGCGAAGCCAAAAAGGTCAAAAATGGGGTCGGGGCTGAACCTTCCCCGCCGCCCATCGGGGGTTGATCTGTCTTGATCGTATAGGAACCAAAATGGGCGTCCACGCGGGCGCCGCCGGGAAAATCAACAACCATTTCCATTGGGACATTCACTCCGTCATCATCAAGTTAAAAGTACAATTCCTTAGATGGTGGCCGGCCTAAAAGGTTGCAGATTCGTCCGGTCGCGAAATGCGGCTGGCATGTCGGGCGCCGTACCAAAAGAAGCGCCAGTACAGATAAATAGCGATGGCATAAAAAACGATCGTGGCCGCAAAGGCGGGGCCAAAACCGTAATTGACCTGGATCCAGCCGCTAACCTGCGGGCTGAATGCCCAGCCAACATTGTTGGCCATGCTCACCAAGCTGGCCACCGTGGCGCGCGCGGATGGCTCGACTTTCTCCATGACAAAGGTCTGATATACCGGACCGCTCATATTCATCAGGGTCAGGCGCACATAATACGCAGCCGCGCTGAGGAAATAGGCTGGTGAAAAGCCCATCAGGAACAGGAACGGGATGGACAGCGCCTGGGTAACCACCACCACCTGGATTTTGCCAAACCGATCTGCCAGCGGAGGCGCCAGCAGCAGGCCGATACCCATAGCCAGCGAACCCCAGGCGAACATCGACCCGATGACCGGATCAGGCTGGTGGTAAACCTGACGGTAGAATACGTTCATGAAGGGCATAATCAGGCCGGCGCCAAGCGATACGATCAACATTGGCAAAATCAACCGCCCAAGCAGCCGGGTGTTTTTGGCAAAGAAGCTGATGGGCGCAAACATCGAGCGCTGCTCGCCGGAAAGCTGGCTAGGGCGCAGGAAGAGCAGCGGGAGGATGCCCGCCGAAGCGGCTATGGCAATCACGCCCAGCGACCAACCGTATGCCAGCGGGTTGGTCGGTGAGCCGCCCTGCACGCCTGCCATCCAGGTGGGCAGGTAACCGCCAATCCAGTTACCGATGAAACCGGAGGCCATCGTCAGCCCAGACGCGAAACTGAAGAGGTAGGTGCGTTCTTTTTCGCCGCTGTTTTCCATCAGGAACGGTCCCATGGCCACGCCGTTCAGGCTCTGGCCTAACCCGAGGACTACGCTCATTGCGATAAATACACCTGCAGAAGGGAACAACACCATAACGGCAATGGCGACAATCACGGACAGGCCGCCGAAAATCATCGCAAGCTTTTGGCCCAGGATATCCACCAGGTATCCCATGGGCAAGGCGGCGATCAGGGCTGTCAGGCTGCTGGTGGTGATCAGCGTACCCAGCAGCGCCTCGTCATAACCCAGGCTGAGGACGTAAAAATTAAACAGGAGCCGATATACGCCCAGCGCGGCTCCGGTGAGAACGGCACTGAGCAAATAAAGGCGAGCGTTGGGGTGAAATGCACTGACGCGATCTGAATAAATGGAAAGGGCTTTTTTAACCCTTGGGTAAAACTGCGGTGATTTCAACTATTTACCTGCGTTGCAACGAATGAAGAGGATAAATCGAGAACTATTTTCTTGAGAAAGATTTCACTTATTGTAATTGAGACGTCCGCGGGCGAATAGCCGGCGATGTCATAACTTGAGAACGAATATGTCACATCGGGGGATTAATTTCTGCTAAAAAATTGGACAATGCTGCTCTCGTAAATAATGATATTTGCCACTACAAAGCGATGGGCGGTATGAGTAATATTATTGCAATGTTAGAGCGAGATTCGCAAGATATCGCAATTTTTCAGGGCTTCACTGCGCACCAGCTCGAATTGTTGGACACAGCCTTTGAAGCTTTCTTTTTGCTGCGTGATACGCATGTGTTCGAACAGGGGGACGTTTCCGAACATCTGTATATATTAACCTCAGGTAAGGTTATAATCCGTTATAAGCCCTACGATGGTCTGCCGCTGACGGTGGCGACGATTGGTCCGGGAGGCGTGTTTGGCTGGTCGGCAGCGCTTGGTCGATCCCATTATTCATCTGGGGCGCTGGTCATCGAGGACTGTCAGGGCTACCGCATCAGCAAAGCCCGGCTAAGTGTCCTTTGCGAGGAATATCCCGATACCAGTGGCGTGTTGTTGAAGCGCTTGACCAGCCTGGTCAACAACAAAATGGACCCCACTTATGCGGAAATTCTCAAGATCCTCAAGAATGGGATAAATGCGCACGGATTAGACCACCAGAGGAACCTGAAAAATGACAGATGAGACCCCCAAATACAGCATCAATGACCAATTGCGCGGATTGGTTGAGCAGTTGAGCGCCTATATCGAAACCTACCACGGCGGTGAAGTGGATTTCGTGGATTTCGATGGCAAAGTGGTGAAAGTTAAATTGGGCGGCGCGTGTTTAGGCTGCCCGCTTTCCCCGGTAACCGTAAAGGGCTGGGTCGAGGGTACGGTCAAGCAGTTCTTCCCGGAAGTGGAAGGCGTTCAGACCGTCGAGTAGTCGCGTGTAGAGAAATGATTTTTTAACACGATCCTGTTCAGCCTTGTTCCTGGCGGTCAGGCGTAAATTTTTCTACGCCGGGTAATCGCACCTTTCATTCCAACAGGACTTCGACGTGCTCACCGTCCTCATCATTATAGACATCCAGCACCTGGCCAACCTCGCCGGCGCGAATGGCGTTAAGAATCTCACTCATTTGTTCCCGTCCCAGTTCTGGCGAGAAACGCGCGCCCATTTTAACCCCGGCGTTCAGGACGGTGACCGGCAGGCGTACATTCACGCGCGTTTTGCCGGTGGCAGTGTCGGTAATGCGCACCCGCAGCCAGCGCGGTCCGCTTGATGAAAAAGGCGGCGCTGCCGGGAGGGGAAAAGACGGTTGGGGTGGGCGACTCTTATCCAGCGCTTCGAGCAGGCGAATCCCTTCCTGCGGGGTAATTTTTCCCTGCTGTACAAGGTAGAGGATTTTGAGTCGTTCTTCTGAAGTGACCACCATTCCAGCCTTTCTTGATTCTTGACGCGAATTCTTGTATCTTTATTGTACCTGCTATATTAAGTGAAGAGACAGGGCATGCCTTACCGTTTTGATCCGCTTGCCCGCCTGCAAAACCCAACAGGAGGTCTGGTGTGCACAACCTGTGGCCGTTATTCTTGATGTTTGTAAAGGTCAACTTGTTGACCACCTCTGGCCCGGCTTCGGTCGGGCTGTTGTACAAAGAAGCAGTCGGAAAACTGATGGACGAGTCTCAATTTGTCGAGGCGGTCGGGTTTTCGAGCGTTTTGCCTGGCAGTGACGCCCTGCAGCTGGCGATGTTCGTCGGTTATTCAGCCGGGGGGATTCCGGGTGCGCTGGTAGCGCTGATGGGTTCGATCCTGCCGCCAACAGTGATCATGCTGCTGATCGTCTCGGCGCTCAAATTTGTCAGCGGCGAGGTGTGGGTTGGCAACTTCGTGCGCGGGCTGACGCCGGCGGTGGCGGTATTGATGGTCCTGGTGGCGGTCAAGATTTTCCGTGGGGAAAGCGGAACGCCTATCGGCCTATTTACCGTTTTGATCGGGGTGGGCAGCCTGGCTGCCTACCTGCTAAAAGCACCCGCGCCGTTGGTCCTGTTGGCGGCCGGGATCCTTGGGATCATCTTCTTACGATGACCGCGCAACCGGAAGTCATCCTCTGCCTGCAAGCCGGTCTGCCGGATTACCCGGATATTGAATACGGGGTAAACATTGCCGGGCTGCTGCAAGCGCCCGTTAAATTCCTGTGCATGCGCGGGCGCGGCGCGACCGCCACCCTGGAGCAGGCGGTTAAGCAGGGATCAGAAAAACTCCAGGCGGCTGGTTTACCTTTTGAAGTGGAATGGGCCAAAGGTCTGGTAGCCGAGGCCATTGAAACTGCCGTACGCAATCATCCGCAGGCGCTGGCGATCTTTAGTGACCGCAACCGGCCTGTTTGGCGGCGCTTGCTGCGCCTTGGCCGGCTGCGCCACCTGATGGCCGAGTTGAGCAGCCCGCTGCTGCGCGTTCGAGATACCTGCTGGCCGATAAAGGAAATTTTGGTGTGCAGCGGAGGTATGGCTTACACCATACGCCTGGAGAAAATGGCCATCCGACTGGCGAAAGCGTCGGGCGCCCGACTGACCTTGCTGCACATTGTGGAGCCGGTGACGCTGGATTATTCACTGGCGCGCGAGATGCATGAACACTGGTCGCAATTGATCGAGACCCACACACCCCAGGCACGCCATTTTATCAAGGTGGTGGCGGCAGCCAAAGAAGCCGGCGTGGAGGCGCGCCTGCTGGTGCGCCACGGGGAAGTGGTGCAGGAGATTATCCGCGAAGTGCGCAGCGGTGATTACGATATGGTGGGTTTGGGGTCAGCGTACAGTTCGCATTCGCTGCGAAATTTGTACCGGCCGGATGTCACCGCGCTGGTCTCAGCCTCGGTGGATTGCCCGATCCTGACCATGCGCGGCAAGGAAAGCGACACCTTC
>MGMG01000057.1 GCA_001796355.1 Chloroflexi bacterium GWB2_54_36
TGTTTGCCGACACTAAGGATACTTCTGACTCACCCCTTTTGTTAAGGTTCAGCAATTTACAGAAAGAATGTTACACCAACCAGATATCTCGCTATGTAGCGGAGAGTCTGACAGTTTGTAATAAAGGGAAACAATGATGGGATCATTATTTGGCGGTTATGGCTTATACCTGCTCTTCAGTCTGCCGGCTCTAATTCTGGGGTTATGGGCGCAGGCAAAAGTTCAGGGTGCTTTTAAGAAATATTCGCAAGTCCGCACGTACACGGGGCTGAACGGCGCCGAAGTCGCGCGCCGCATGCTTGATTCGAACGGTTTAAACCATGTAAAAGTCGAGCAGACGCAGGGATTCTTATCGGATCACTACGACCCGCGTAGTAAGGTGCTGCGGTTGAGCCCGTCTGTGTATCAGTCTCCCAGCCTGGCGTCCGCGGGCATTGCCGCCCATGAGGCGGGTCATGCCTTGCAGGATGCGGAAAGTTATTCAGCGCTACGTCTGCGGTCGACCATGGTACCATCCGTGCAGATTGGAAGCTGGCTTGGACCAATCATCTTTATGATCGGCTTTTTTCTGCAAGGGACGGCCGGCACGACCGTTGCCTGGTTCGGTGTCGGGTTGTTTGCGCTGACGGCTCTCTTTGCCATTATCACGCTGCCGGTCGAATTTGACGCTACCCGCCGCGCCAAGACCTGGCTGGCAACTTCCGGCATAATTTACAACCAGGAGAGCGAAGGGGTTGCCAAAGTATTGGATGCCGCCGCATGGACCTACGTAGCCGGCGCGATTCAAGCATTATCCACGCTGCTCTATTATGTATTTCTCCTCAGCGGCCGGTCCCGCCGGGATTAGCCGGGAAATTCCTTGACCTGACCGATGCAGACCGGGCGGCCGGTAGCCCAAAGCAGCTCTGACAGCCGGAGCGGAGTTTACCGCCCCCTCATCGACGGATTGGCCATCTGTGAGGGAGGGTAGCGTTCAAATGGGTTTTGTTGTGCCGAACTGAGGATAATTTGGGTATAATCAGGTGAAAGGAGACACGAGAACCTACCATACTTGACATTTGGGAAGAATAGCGCATGGTCCAGTGCGACTTGTCGCGCAGGATGACGAGGATGAAGGTTCCCTGCCGCGCAGCAGGGTTAACCGACGAGAACAGGCCGTTCACCTGGACGCCGGGAAAATCGAAAGATCAGCGGATGCCTTCCAGATGCGGTCGCATCTGTTTCTTACCCAGGTTCGCAGCAATTGAATAAACCCTTTAAACCCGGGGTGGAGTTCCAACGCGCTCCCCAAAGGCTATTGACTTTGGCAGGCGTGGAATCGACTCTGCAAAGGAGCATTGCATGTGCGGAATAGTTGGTTATATCGGTGAGCGTAACGCAACCCCGATCATCTTGAATGGATTAAAACGGCTCGAGTACCGCGGTTATGATTCTGCCGGGCTGGCGGTGCTGCAGGATGGGCACATCGAAGTCCGGCGCGATGCAGGCAAATTGTCCAACCTGACCACCCTGGTCGAAAACTCACCGATCGCCGGTAAGCTTGGCATCGGTCACACCCGCTGGGCAACCCATGGCGAACCCAGCGCGCGGAATGCGCATCCCCATCTGGGTAGTACCAAGCAGGTGGTGGTGGTGCACAACGGCATCGTCGAAAACTTCCTCGAACTGCGCGAAGAACTGGCGGCCGAAGGGGTGGTTTTTAACTCAGACACGGACACGGAAGTCATTGTCCTGCTGGTGGAAAGCTTCCTGGGCGCAGGTACCTCGTTGGAGGAGGCCACCCGGCAGGCGCTGCGCCGGTTAAAGGGTGCGCATGGGGTGGTGGTGTTTTCGGCGCTCGAACCGGATAAATTGATCGCCGCTCGTATTGGGAATGCCGGCGGGGTGGTTATTGGCCTGGGCAAGGATGAAATGTTCATTGCCTCCGATATTCCGGCGATTTTGGATCACACCCGGACGATGGTATTTCTCGAATCGCACCAGATGGCAGTGGTGACGCGTACTTCGTATAGCGTGAAGAATCTGGATGGCAGTCCGGTAGCAGCACAGGAGCACAACATCGGCTGGGACCCGGTAGCAGCGGAAAAGGGCGAGTACCGCCATTTCATGCAGAAGGAAATTCATGAACAGGTGCGCTCTCTGACGGACACCCTGGCTGGGCGGGTGGACTTCGATGAAGGCACCGTCCGGCTGCCACAACTCAACCTGACGGCCGAACAAGCGAAGAAAATATCCCGCATCATCATCACCGCCTGCGGAACAGCCGGACATGCCGGCATGGTGGGCAAGATATTGATCGAAGCCATTGCCCGCATCCCGGTTGAGGTGGATATCGCCTCCGAATTTCGCTACCGCAATCCAATTGTGGATGAGAACACGATCATCCTGGCGATCAGCCAGTCCGGCGAGACAGCGGATACCCTGGCAGCGATGGATGAAGGTCGCAAGCGCGGCGCAAAACTGTGGGCGATCGTAAATGCGATTGGGTCACAGGCGATGCGGGTGGCGGACGGTTATATCTCCATGCAGGTCGGACCGGAAATCGGGGTGGCGTCAACCAAAGCCTTCACGGCTCCGCTGGTGGATTTGTATTTGCTGGCAGTGCTGCTGGGCGACCTGCGCGGGACGCTGAAAGAGAAAGAGCGCAAGCAGTTGGTGGCTGACCTGCGGCTGGTGCCGGATCTGGTAGGGCGCTGCCTGGATCGCGAACCTGAAATTGTGCAGGTGGCGCGTGAGATGAAATACATCCGCAATGTGCTGTATCTTGGGCGCGGAACGAACATGCCGATTGCCTATGAAGGCGCGTTGAAGCTGAAAGAAATTTCGTATATCCATGCAGAAGCTTACCCGGCCGGCGAAATGAAGCACGGTCCAATCGCGCTGGTTGACCGGGACATGCCCGTGCTGGCCATCGCCCCGGACGATCCGTGGTACGAGAAGATGATCAGCCAGATCGAGCAAGCTAAAGCGCGCGGCGGCAGCGTGATCGTGGTTGCTACCGAAGGCGACACGCGGGTGGAAGCCCTGGCCGATCACGTTTTCTGGGTGCCCAAAACGCCCTGGCTGCTGCTACCGGTGATTACGGTGATCCCGCTGCAGTTGTTTGCCTATCACATCGCCTCGCTGCGCGGATTGGACGTCGATCAACCGAGGAACCTGGCGAAGAGCGTGACAGTCGAGTAGCGAGAAATGGGTTAAAAATTAGTTGTCAGGTAAGGGCGCAGCGTCAATGCGCCTTTATTTTTTACTTTTGTATTCTGGAATCTCCTCCAGGTATTGTTTCAAGACCACTGCCTGGTTGTGAACCGTGTCCCGCGCGCCGTAGACCAGGGTAAGGGTGCCCTGGTGGGCGTAATCCCGCAGGGTTTGCACCGCCTGTGGGTTGGCGTCGAGTTCCTGGCGGTAGGCAGAAACGAATTGGTCCCATTGGTCTGGATTGTGGTGAACCTGTTGGCGCAGCGCATTGCTGGGCGCGGCCTCTTTCATCCAGGCGGTGATTTGCAGTTTTTCCTTGTTGAGGCCGCGCGGCCATAAGCGATCCACCAAAATGCGGACGCCATCTTCGGCGGCAGGAGGTTCATAGGCGCGTTTTATGCGTATAGGCATTGTTTTTGGCCTTTCTCATACCACAATATCCCCCAGCGGGGCTGAATACGCCTGACGTTCTGCGGCAGACAACC
This sequence comes from Chloroflexi bacterium GWB2_54_36, assembly GCA_001796355.1. Classification (GTDB taxonomy): domain Bacteria; phylum Chloroflexota; class Anaerolineae; order Anaerolineales; family Anaerolineaceae; genus Bellilinea. The sequence continues at coordinate 3,681 of MGMG01000057.1, forward strand.
AGCTGGTTGCGCTGAACGCGCCATCTAATCTGGCGCCGGCTTGTAGTCGCAGGTAGAGCTTCAGGCAGGCTGCTGCGCAATCCGTGACGGCGCGCTGCATGGTCGCTTCATTCAAGTAGGGGAAAGGGCGTTCGAGCACCCGGCCAGGTTCAGGGTCGGTGTAATAAGTGCGGATCAGGTCCAGTTGGGCGGTCACAGCGGAAAGCGGAATATGGCTAATAGGGATGCCGGTCAGTTCAAGCGACAGGATCCGCTGCCAGGGTTCCCAGCTGGGATGATCACGCAGGAAGCGATGGTCGAGGTCGTACCAATCCCTCTTAACCCGGTCAACCACAGCTAACTTGCCAATTTCAGCGATCATGTCGGCGTACATCAGCTTGGTTGGCGTCCAGACGAGATCGACCCATAAGATGTCTGTCACCAAATGAAAGAAATATCCCCAGAGGAAACTGGATTCAGCATCGAGCAGACCGCCGAACCTTTTTTCCAGGTAAGCGCGGTAAAAGTCCAGGTCGTGGATGGTTTCATTGCCTTCACCCTTCACCAGGAAATGGGTGACCTCTTTGGGCGGGTTGAATTCAGTCCAGGTGTCATTGGGAATGCCTGAATCAGGTGCCAGGCTGCCAGTATGAAACGCGGTTTTATCCAATCCGGGAACTGCGGCAGCTATTCGCTCGCTCACCCGCAGGTGACAAATCCAGGTAGCCATGTCAGCGGTTGACCCAGCGTTCCAGGCCGGTTGGAACTTTAAAATTTTCCAGTTGAAGCAACAAATCCTGCGGGTCAGAACTGTATACCAACAGGTCGCGGTGTTCGTCATAAATAAACTTCTCACTGCGGGCGCGCTCGATCATCTGCAGCAGCGGGCTAAAGTACTCACGGGTATTCAGCAGGCCAACCGGTTTGGTATGCAGCCCGATTTGCGCCCAGGTAAGGGTCTCGAACAATTCGTCCAGGGTGCCGTAGCCGCCGGGGAGGGCGATGAACGCCTCGGCGAGTTGGCTCATGCGCGCCTTGCGCTGATGAATATCGCCGACCACTTCCAGGTGAGTCAATCCGGCATGGATCAGTTGCGGCTGGTTGAGATTGTCCGGCACAACTCCGGTCACCTGGCCGCCGGCTGCCAAAACGCCGTCCGCCAGTGCGCCCATCATTCCGGTTTTACCGGCGCCGTAAACGAGTTCGATGCCGCGTTCCGCCATGATCTGGCCGATAGCGCGGGCTGCATCCAAATAAACTTTGTCCAGGCCATCCGCGGAACCGCAGTAAACGCAAATGGATTTATAAATCGGGTGGTTTTCCAAGGCAGCGCTCCTAAACGATAGAGGTCATCTTATTCTAATACGAATAAATGCTACCGCCGATAAATTCGCGGATGACGGAATCGGGCGGGACGATGCTGTCATCCGGGTAGGGCAGTACTTCGGACAGCAGGTCGCGGACGCGCACTGCGCGCTCGTACGCATCAAGGCGCAGCGGGTCATTTTGATATTGTTCAGCCCAATGCGTGAACTGGTCGAGCATTTTATGCCGATAGAGTGGGAGTTCGTACGGCATGGCGCTGTTGATGATGAAATCCACCTGCTGTATTTGCGGAATGATGTTACGTAGTTCGCTCGAACGCACATAATGCCAGTGCTCGATGGTTTGTGATGGGTCGTAAGCCCGATGCGCGGCATCACGCAGCATGCGGCGGATCAGCCGAATGTCTGTCCAGCGGGCATAATTGCCTCGGCTGTCTTTAATTTGCAGCAGGGGTTCCAGGTAGAGTTTAAACTTTTGTTCCGGCGGTACTGAACTGGTCATTCCTTCATACAGGCCATGGAGCGAATCGATCAGTAAAATTTCATTTTGCGCCAAGCGCATGGGCGTCGTTTTAGCGATGCGGGCGCCGGATTTGAAGTCATAATGCGGGATTTGCACCTCTTCACCAGCGACGAGCCGCGAGAGGTGCTGGTTGATCAGGGTTAAATCCAACGCCTGAGGCGTCTCGAAATCGTAATCGCCAAATTCATCTTTTGGGTGCAAAGAAAGGTCGTAAAAATAATTGTCCACGTTCAGGGTTACCAACTGGTAACCTAAGTGCTGTAGATGCTGGTTTATTTTTATGGTTGTGGTCGTTTTTCCGGATGAAGAGGGGCCGGAGACGATAACCATGCGCACCGTTTGGCTGCGTTCGGCGATCAGTTCCACTGCGGTGTCAACGTCCTCCTGGTAAGCTGCCTCGCTTTCGTGCACGATTTCAAGAATTTCGTTACGTTCGATGCGCTCGTTCAGAGCGGCGATGGTGTGCGCAGAATGGTCAACCGCCCAATCCAGCACACGCCAGATTTTTTCCCAGGGAATATTTGTGGATGAGGTAGAAGCGCGGGACGCGCGCTCTTTGCGCGCACGGGCGCGTTCGTCGCGGTACAGGATATAGGCTTTGGCTACCTGGGCGTGCCCGTTTTCGATCAGGATTTTTTCGACGGCATCCTGGATTTCCTCTACCGTTGGAATTTGTCCCGGCGAACCATTATCCTCCAAGAGCTGGATCACTTGTTGGGTGAGCGCTTCCGCGGTCCGGCGGTCACGCCCGCCCACCGCGACGGCTGCGCGGTAAATAGCATTGGTGATACGCTCTGGATTAAAGGGCACGATTGACCCGGTACGTTTGATGACCTGGTGAATTTGGCGCATTATGAGCAGCCTCCAGTGGAAATATTGTGTCAAGTGCCCCTTGAGAGGGTAATTACACTATATATGACATTCATCCTATTTTTAGGCTTTATTCCCAAATTATACAATTTTTAATATTGTATTAATATAGTTACCTGAGTATAATTTTTCTAATCGCAATTTAATAATAGGAGGAAGAATAGGAGGTTAAACCCAGCGAGAGAACCCTTTCCGCATTTCTTACACACCCAATCCCCTGAATTCGTCTAATCGGAGAACACAATATGAAGAAACTCCTGAAAGGCTTACTGATTGCCAGTGTGGTGCTCGTTTTTGCACTGATTCTTTCAGCATGCCAACAAACCACGGAGACACCGGCCCCCGCTCCAGTTGATCAAGCGACGGCAGAACCCTGCCCGGCTGCTGAGCCATGCGCAGATATTTCAGCCCAGGTGCCCTTTTACGCCTTGTGGACTGACTCTGGCCATGCTGATTCAACCGCTGAAGCATTCCGCCACTGGGACGAGGAATCTCCCAAGGAAGTACCAGCCACATGCGCCAAATGCCACAGCTCCCCTGGTTTCCTTGACTGGATCGGCGCTGACGGGACTGTTGTAAATGCTGTAGATGCTCCCGCTTCCGTTGAGTCCGTCATCAATTGCACCACCTGCCATAATGAAGCGACTGCTGCGCTGACTTCGGTCGTCTTCCCATCGGGCGCTGAACTGACCGGCCTTGGCAGGGAAGCAGTTTGTATGAACTGCCACCAGGGCCGCGCATCGGTTGTCCAGGTTGACGCGGCGATCGAGAAGGCTGGCGCAAAAGACGATGATACGGTTGTCGCCGAGTTGGGCTTCACCAATATCCACTACTTTGCAGCCGCCGTTGCTCGCTACGGCACGCAGGTTAAGGGCGGATATGAGTACCCTGGAAAATCCTACGATGTGATGTTCGACCACGTCGAGGGCGTCCAGACATGCCAATCCTGCCACAACCCGCACTCGCTGGAATTGCAAGTCAACAAATGCGTTGGCTGCCATACCGGCGTGACCGATGCCGAATCGGTCAAGAACATCCGCATGCAATCCTCAAAGGTTGATTACGACGGCGATAGTGACGTTGAAGAAGGTATCGCCTTCGAAATCGAGGGAATGCAAGCGCTGCTTCTGACGGCCATGCAGGCTTATGCCAACGAGGTTTCCGGGTCGCCGATTGTTTACTCGCCGACCGTCTATCCCTATTTCATCATCGACGCCAATGCTGATGGCGCTGTGGATGCGGGAGACACCGAGAAATACGCTTCCTGGACCCCGCGCCTGGCCAAAGCCGCCTACAACTATCAAACCTCGATCAAAGATCCCGGTGCGTTTGCCCACGGCGGCAAGTACATCATCGAGCTGCTGTTCGACTCCATCGAGGATCTGAACACCAAGCTGGCCACCCCGGTTGATTTGAGCGCTGTTCATCGCGAAGATGCCGGTCACTTTGCCGGTTCCGCCGAAGCGTTCCGTCACTGGGACGAAGAGGGCGCTGTACCTGGTTCTTGCGCCAAATGCCATAGCGCTGCGGGCCTGCCGACTTTCCTCAAAGAAGGCGCAGTCCTCTCCACGGCTCCGTCCAACGGCCTGATGTGCGAAACCTGCCATGACAGCGTTTCCGAATTCACCCGTTACCAGACGGAAACCGCCATCTTCCCGAGCGGCGCTAAACTCGGGTTTGAGAACAAGCCGGATGCCAACCTGTGCTTGAACTGCCACCAGGGCCGAGAGTCCACCGTCAGCGTCAATAAAGCTGTTGGCGGCATGGAACTCGATGTGGTCAATGAGAAGATTTCCTTCCGCAATGTGCACTACTTTGCCGCCGGCGCTTCGCTGTTTGGCACCGACGCCAAGGGCGCCTACGAATTCAAGGACAAGGAATATCTTGGCCAGTTCGCGCACGTTGAAGGCTTCTCGACCTGCATTGATTGCCATGAACCTCATGCGCTAACTGTCAATACCGGTGCATGCACCGGATGCCATCAAGTGGACGACCCCAAACTGATCCGCATGGAAGATCCGGCCGTTGATTACGACGGCGACGGTGATACCAGCGAAGGAATCTCGGGCGAGGTCGAAACCTTGATGGAGAAACTGTTGGTTGAAGTGCAGACCTACGCCAAGTCCAAAGCCGGTACTGCTATTGCCTATAGCTCCTCTGCGTATCCGTATTTCTTCATCGATGCGAATGCAGATGGCGTTAAGGATGAGGGCGATACCGAAAAGTACGTAACTTGGACTCCGCGGTTACTCTTCAGCGCCTACAACTACCAGTATGTTGTGAAGGACCCGGGCGCTTTTGCCCACAACGGCAAGTACATCATTCAGGTTCTGTATGACTCACTTCAGAGCTTGAACCCGGCATCTGTGACCGGATTGACGCGGCCATAAGTTTGCTGAACTGAGATAGGGGCTGTCTCAAAAGAAGAGGCAGCCCCTTTCGTAATTAAAGAAGATGTGATTCAATGGGGGAATGGCAAAGAAAAGTAATATACCCGTGTTCA
>MGMG01000058.1 GCA_001796355.1 Chloroflexi bacterium GWB2_54_36
ATCTCTGGAGAGCGCTTCGACACGAAGGTTGGCAACAAACCTCGATCCGGGGTATGATGGTGTTACTGTTTATACAAATTAAATTCTCGCGTCGTTCCATTTTGGGATTACAGCCTTCGAGGATTTAAATATGGGTAAGCTTCGGCGAGGAAAACATGCTGATCAGATATTCGTGTAAAGATATGGGGCTGAATTGCTCCTTTATGGTCAAGGGAGAGACCCTGGAAGAAGTGACCAGGCAGGCATTGGCTCATGTGCAGGAAATCCACGCCAATGAGTTTAATAGCATCCAAACAGAGGAGGAGATCATACGGATGGAACGGGCATTGTCTCGCTCCACCCGGGAAGTAACGGCTTAGCCTCGAATTTCGGGCTGCGTCAAAAACCTTTTCTGAAGGTTCGGCCAATCGCATTCGCAGTCCGATATCGGTCAGGTTCTGATCAGTTGCAGCGGAGGCAACAAAAGCCCCGCCCTCAAAAATATATTTTACCGGTACGAAAAAGGAGAACTGAAATGAATGAATTTAACGGTAGAGTTGCCATTGTTACCGGCGCATCTTCCGGCATTGGCCGCACCAGCGCTCTGTTTTACGCTCGCGACGGAGCGAAGGTGGTCGTTTCGGATGTCAATAAGGATGGCGGCCAGGAAACCGTCCAGTTGATTCAAGCAGCCGGCGGCGATGCGTTTTTTGTCAAAACCGATGTGTCCAATCCGTCCGATTGCGAAGAACTGGTGAAGAAGACGGTGGAGAAATATGGCCGCCTCGATCTTGCCTGTAATAACGCCGGGATTGGCGGCGAGCAGAATATGACGGCCGATTACAGCATCGAAGGCTGGCAAAAGGTGATCGGCGTCAACCTGTCCGCAGTTTTTTACTGCATGAAGTATGAAATCGCCGAAATGCTCAAAGCCGGCGGCGGGGCCATTGTAAATATGGCTTCCATCCTGGGGCAAGTCGGCTTTGCCGGTTCACCGGCTTATGTGGCTGCCAAACATGGAGTGATTGGATTGACCCGAGACGCGGCACTTGAATACGCAGCCAAAGGGATTCGCATTAATGCGATTGGACCTGCATTCATCAGCACTCCCCTGATTTCAGCCCTGGAAAGTAATCCTGAGGCGTACAACAATTTAGTCGCGCTTCACCCCCTGGGCCGCCTGGGAAAGCCCGAAGAAGTGGCCGAACTGGTGGTCTGGTTAAGTTCCAATCGCGCATCCTATATTACGGGCTCCTATTATCCAATCGACGGCGGTTATCTGGCGCGGTAATAGACCGTACGGTTTTGCCCCGGATTGGGCATGCCCGTCTGACCGGGAACCGCTACGGGGTGACCGTAAATGAGCCTTCCAGGGCTGCTCGGCTGTCATTGCCAAGCCACACCTTGAACACACCTGGCTCCAGCAGCCACTTTCCGCTTGGCCCGTAATAGGACAATTCATCCGGCCCCAGCGCAAATTCGACGCGGCGAGATTCGCCAGGCTGCAAGGTCACGCGCCTGAAACCCTTCAGCTCACGCACGGGCCGGGTCAGGTGCGATACGCAGTCCTGGATATAGCATTGAACGATCTCGTCACCGGCCCGCTGACCGGAATTTTGCACCTGCACCGATACGTTGACCGTTTCGCCGGCTTTGAACTGATCCTGCGACAGGCGCAGATCGGAAATTTCAAATGTGGTGTAGCTCAAACCGAATCCAAAGGGGTAAAGCGGTTTGCCCGGCAGGTCCAGGTAATCTGACCCCCCTTTACCCGTGCTGTTGGCATTGTAGTGAACCGGAATTTGACCGCCAGCCCGCGGGAAGCTAACCGGCAGTTTGCCGCCTGGATTGATGTCGCCAAAAAGAACATCAGCCGCGGCATAAGCGCCTGCTGACCCCGGGTGCCAGGCCCACAGGACGGCATCGACGCTACCGACCAGGTCCGTCAGCACCAATGGGCGGCCGGAGAACACAACCAAAACGGTTGGCTTGCCGATCTTGCCCACAGCGCGCACCAATTCATCCTGCCCGGCGGGCAAGTGTAGCACGGCGACATGATTGTTTTCGCCGTTGCGCGCATTGGATTCGCCCACTGCCAGAATAACCACATCCGCTCCAGCGGCCGCCATCAGCATTTCATCATATAAGCCGATCGGCGCTGTCAAGATTTCTGCCTGTGGACAGGCAGCGCACATGGCCTCCACCAGTGTAGCGGTCTCATCCGTCAACCCGTCATTGACCCATGAACCCAGCATGGCGCGGCGCTGATCCGCATACGGGCCGATAACCGCAATCCGCCGGGTTTCCTTGCTTAATGGCAGCAGCCCGTTATTCTCCAGCAGCACCATGCCGCGCGCCGCCGTCCGCCGCGAAGCCTGCAGGTTTTCAGCCGGCATCTGCAGGTTTACCGGATTCGGCCGCTCGACATATGGGTTTTCGAACAACCCCAGGCTGAACTTGGCGGCTAAAACTCGGCCGCAGGCGTCATCCAATTGCTGGTGAGAAATTTCGCCAGCCTGGATCAATTCAGCCAGGTGATGGATGTAGCACAGGGAGACCATTTCCATATCCACCCCGGCATCAAAGGCAATACGGGCAGCATCCCGTTCATCTGCCGCCACGCGGTGATGAATCAGGTCGTCTACCGATCCCCAATCACTGACAACAAAGCCGTCAAAACCAAACTCGCCGCGCAGGATATCGGTCAGCAAGTAGCGGCTGCCCGAGGCTGACTCGCCGTTCAAGTCATGGAAGGCCGACATGACGCTGCCCACTCCGGCCCTGACCGCTGCTTTGAACGGCGGGAGATAAATATTCCGCAAAGTGTGGTCTGAGATTTCAGCGGTATTGTAATCCCGTCCGCCCTCGGCTGCCCCGTACCCGACGTAATGTTTGGCGCAAGCTAGAATGCGGTCAGACGGCCAATATCCGTCTTCATTATGATCTCCCTGGAAACCGTACACCGCAGCTTCAGCCATGCGCGCACCCAGATAAGGGTCCTCGCCAAAGCCCTCGATGATTCGTCCCCAACGGGGATCGCGGGCAATATCCATCATCGGAGCGAAGCTCCAATGCACACCGGCCGCCCTGGCTTCCTGCGCGGCTATGCGAAACGCCTCTTCCATGGCAGCCGGATCAAATGTGGCGGCCATTGCCAGCGGAATCGGAAAAACGGTGCGGTGGCCGTGAATGACGTCGCGCCCGTGCAATATGGGGATGCCCAGCCGCGATTCCTCGACTGCGATGCGTTGAATTTCATTCAGGTCGTCCAACTCCGCCATGCGCAGCATCATGTTACCGGCCAAATTGGAAGCCGCCAGAATGCGCGAACCCAACCCGGTTGCCCGAATCTGCTGCTTGACTTCCTCGCGGTTTTCGTCGGTGATAAACGTCTGGAAAAGCTGGAAAATTTTTTCATCGATGGTCATGCGGGTTAAAAGATCAGCTACCCGTTCCGCAACCGGCAAAGCTGCGTTTCTGTAGCTCATTTCCATTCTCCCACCAGATCAATATGAGCGTTCAGGTAATCATCCACCAACGCCTTTGCGCGCGGGTAGGAAAGGACCAAGGGGTGAACCATCAACGCTTCGACCGCTTTGGTTCGCGCACAGGTCAGGATGGCCTCAATCGAAAGATGCTCATACAGTTTGATGGTTTTCATCAGATTCAACTGCGCCGGCGGGATTTGGCCGATGTCCATCACGTGGATGCCATCGCCATCCACCCGGCAGCTCACTTCCACCACATCATCGCGCGCCATGCCCTGGATGGCCCCCTGGTTGGGTACATTGAGCGCAATATGCAGCGGGCCGCCATGTTCCAGCGCTTCGATCACCGCCAACGCCACCCCGGCATAGCCCTCGCCAGCCATATCCGGGATGTCGGCATCGAACACGAGCTGCCGGTCAGCATCCGCAATAGAAGTGCCGCCGTAGGCATAATGCATATAAGTCGCGCCGCGGCGTTTTTCATACCCGAAGAAGATGCGCAGCGCCTGTTCGGGGTTGCGCTCGATATCGACTTCTTCCAACTGCTCCAACAAACGCTGGTTGAGCTCAACAATCTCCTCGCCGCGCGATTTGCTCTCGCTCAATACGGCCTGCAGGGCTTGCTCGGCGTAGTAATAGTAGTAGAGATACTCATTGCAATGCATGCCGATCTGGCGAACCAGGTCCGGCTCAAAGAGATGCTGCATGTCTGCCAGGAAACGGTCATCCGCCAGGGCGGCGGGCAAAACGTTTTTTTCCCCGATGAAGGCACGCCGGCACCAGGAAAGGTGATTAAGGCCAAACACCTCTGCGCGCACCTGTGCCATGTCAACCCCTGCCCAGGCGGCAATGGCGCCCTGACCGCCGTTTGCGCCGTCACAAATCCCGACGGTTCGGGTGAAGCCGGAATCGCGCAGCGCCTGAGTCACCAGGCCGGCCGGGTTGGTAAAGTTATACATCCAGGCGCCTGGGCTGACTTCTTGCAGCAACCGGGCGTACTCCAACAGCGCCGGGATGCTGCGCATGGCCATTGCGAAGCCGCCAGGACCGGTAGTCTCCTGCCCCAACACGCCGTGTTTGAGGGCAATGCGCTCGTCGATCGCGCGGCCAAAATCCTGCCCGGCGCGAATGGTGGTAACAACGTGGCGCGCACCTTCGAAAGCAGTTCGGGCATCCAGGGTGGTCGTGATTTTGAAAGGGTCGCCAGCACGCTTGACGATTTGCCGGCACACTGCGCCAAAAAGGTCCAGCTTGCGCGCATCGATATCCATCAAACACAATTCATCGACGCCAATTCTTTTCTGCCAGTTTAATAGGGACATAACGAATAATGGCGAGCGCACCCCGCCGCCCCCGACCAAAGCCAATTTCATAGCGAACTCCTAAAGGTATTTTTTAAGCTGTTCCAGCGAGAAAGCCGCGCTGGCGCCGCCGTGTTGTGTGGTGGAATAACTGCCGCAAATATTGCCGTAACGCAAACAGGTTTCGACCGGTTCACCGTTAATCAATCCAGCCAAAAAACCGGCATTGAATGAATCCCCTGCACCGGTGGTATCCGCTACTTCCAGCTTTAGTGCGGGCGAGTGCCAGACCTGCTTGCCGGCTTGGGCGTATGCGCCATCGGCTCCACACTTGATGATCACCAGCGGGCAGAATTCAGCCAGGCGGCCAATCGCTTTTTCTGGGTCGTTTTCGCCGGTCAATTGGCAAGCTTCGCTCTGGTTGGGCGCAAAAATATCGATCACCCGCAGCAGATCAATCAGGCCGGGCTCATCCAAAGTGGTGGTCACATACTGGCAGTCGGTGTATACCCGCCCGCCCAGTTGGTGGATGCGGTCAACCAGAAAACGCGTCTCCAGCGAGCCATCGAACGGGCTGTTGACTACCCAGCCCGGCTTTTGGTCCTCGATCAGCGCCCGGTACGGCATGGCTTGCGGGAATGGGTCCATGTAGCTGATAAAGCCGCGATCATGCTGAAACGAAAAGCTCAAGCTCATTGAACGCTGTGGATGCGAATATTCCTGGAACAAGCGGGTATCCAGCCCTTCACGCTGGGCCTCCTCACGGATGAAGCGGCTGAAGATGTCATTGCCAAGGCGGGCAGCCCAGCGGTTTTTGACCCCCAATCGGTGCAACCAGACAGCCAGGATGTAGGCGCCGCCCGGGACGATCTCCATCGACTGGCCGAACAGGTCGGCGCCCAGCATCGGCAAACCGCTCAAACCGGTGATGATCACATCGCAAAAGTAATCTCCGAACAGGAGTACGTCGCAATCAGATTTCATGTTATTTTTGATAAACCCTTACATAGTCTACCAGCATCTCCTGCGGGAAGGTACTGGTCTCATCCGGGTAACCCGGCCAGGCGCCGCCAACAGCTACATTGAGAATAAGGAAAAAAGGATGATCGAATACCCAGGGGCGCGATTCTGAGAAGCGTTCTTTGGGCAGTACGCCGTATAGCTCGTCATCCATGTACCAGCGGATTTCGACAGCATCCCACTCCAGAGCAAAGACATGAAAATCGTCCTTGAAAGCCTGTCCGACGGGTAAGGCGTAGGAATGGCTGATCCCGTTGGCGCCGGAATAACCCGGACCGTGAACCGTACCATAGACCTTATCCGGTTCGCGTCCGATATTTTCCATGATGTCGATCTCGCCGCAGTTCGGCCAACCGACTGCCGCAATATCGCTGCCCAGCATCCAAAAGGCCGGCCAAATCCCATTTCCGTACGGCAGTTTCAAACGCGCTTCCACCCGTCCGTAGGTGAAATCGAAGCGCTCCCGGGTCAGGATGCGTGCCGAAGTATATTTGCACGGCCCATACCAGCAGTTCAATGACCGGGTGTCATCTTCCGCCACCTCGATAGCGCGTATCACCAGTGAACCGGCGCCGTCAGTAGCTGCATTTTCTGGCTGGTCCGTGTAATATTCCCACTCCTGGTTTCCCCAGCCTTCGCCTCCCAGATCAAACGTCCATTTGGCCGGGTCAGGCGGGCTTCCGGCGGGCGCATCGAATTCGTCATTCCAGATAAGTTTCCAACCGCCAGGTAATTCCGCCAGGGCCGGAGATGATGTGGGTAATTGCGGCATTTTCAATCCAGTCGGGCTGCAGGATGCCATAATCGCGGCAACCAGCAGACTAATCGAAAAAAATAGCTTCATTCAGCCCGTTGAAAAGCTTGTTCCGTTTCGGGGTCGAACAATCTGATTTGCCCCCCGTCGATGGCGACACGCAACCGGCTGCCAACTTCCAGCTCAGTCTCTTCCACGCCAGTGAACACGGCCGAAGCATGCACCATGTCATTGAATTTCAGCGCGACGATAATTTCACTCACCAACGGCTCGACGAATGTGATTTCCCCTTCCAGGTGGCTGAGCGGCGCCTGCAATTCGTTGTCAGCAGCCATACCGGCCGGATAAATGGCGGCCGGGGGAATGCCCACCACAACTCTTTTACCCTGGTAGTTCAGCAGTGAAGGATTCCAGTTATCCGGCAGAGTCAGCGCCAGCCCGGGCGTAAATTCAACTTGTAGCCGGCCTTGTCCGTCTGTCGCAAAAATCCCTGAGATCAGGTTCATGGGCGGCGTGCCAATAAACCCCGCCACAAAAAGGTTGGCAGGGTTTTGAATCAGATCATTCGAAGAACCCACCTGCTGCAGCTTGCCATGAGCAATAATCGCAATGCGGTCAGCGATTGCAAGCGCCTCGTTCTGGTCGTGAGTGACATACAGGCTGGGTTTCTGTTTCATGCGGTGCAGCATGACGATATCGCGGCGCGCCTGTGCGCGTAATTTAGGGTCCAGGTTGGAAATGGGTTCGTCGAACAGATATACTTCAGCATTTTTAGCCAGCGCCCGCGCCAGTGAAACCCGCTGCTGCTCGCCGCCTGACAGGTCAACAATCACCCTGTCGATCAGCGGGGTCAAGCCCAATCGGTCGGCAGACTCTTTAACTCGCGTGGCAATTTCAGCCTTGGGCATGCCGCGCACTTCCAGGCCATAAGCGATGTTCTCGAAAACGTTCATGTGCGGGTAGAGACCGTAATCCTGAAATACCATGCCGACGTTGCGGTCGCGCGGCGGTATGTTGGTGATATCCTTGCCCGCCAGCAAAATACGCCCGCTGTCCGCTTTCTCGATGCCGCTGATTACTTTAAGGATGGTGCTTTTTCCCCCGCCGGATGGGCCCAACAACACAAAGAATTCCCCATCGCGGACACTAAAGGAAATATTGGCTATAACTTCTTTGGCACCGTAGGATTTAACCAGATTTTGGACTTCGAGCTGCCCCATAATTACCTCGCAGGATGTACGGCATGATAAAGTTGAACTTGAATCAACACCACCAACACCGGCACGATCAAAAAAAGACCGCCAATCGAAATGACGCCCAGCACCAAAGCCAGCAGCGAAATGAACCCTGCCAGCAGCGTCTTGCCAGGCTGCCGCCAGACCAGGCGGGCTGACGCGCTGAATAACTTGACGGGCGAAGCATGCGGATGGTAGATAAACAACGTTCCCCAGTACAGTGAAAATAGCGCTAAAAACAACATACTTGCCCGCGCCAGCACATCCGGGACGAGAAGATTGTTTTCGGCTGCCAGAGTAGCCCCCATCACCAGCCAGAAAAACAGACTGTACAACGGCAGCAGTTTGACCAGCGACGGTTTGAATTGAGTTTTCAAGCTGCTTTTCACCAAATCCAGGCTAAGCGGAACGCCCTGGCTGGTCTGCGCCAGCGAATCAAACAGCACTGCTGAAGCGGGTATGAACGCAAACGCAGTATAAGTGGTCAACACAATGCGCAGCCAGCCTGGCAACACGGGGAACGCCCAAGCCGCCAACGCAGGCAGAAGCTGCACAGCCCAGGCAATGTTGAGCAGGATCATGCGCTCCAGTTGATCGCCGATCAACGCAACCGAGCGCCAAAGCAGTTCGCGTTCTTCTTCCGGGCGCGGCCCGGAGTCGTTAAAAAAAGGCATGGTCAGGGACTCAGGATGGATCGTTCAGACTCAAGATCGAAAAAATGCGCCTTGGCCATATTGATTGCCAGCGGCACCTCTTTGCCAATGTAGCTGGCCGGCATACGGGTGCGCAGCGTGGCGGTATAATCGGCGGCTTTTTCATCCAGCGTGCTCAAGTACACCGCACAGCCGGTCGAGGACGGTTCGATCACGTTGACCACTCCCTGCAGTTGGTTGAATTCCGTCACCGCAAACGGCGCCATGCGCGGCACATGCAAATCTTCAGGGCGCACGCCAAATTTGACCTGTCTACCAACATACGGCAGCAGGGCTGATTGGTTTGCTTCAGAGATTTCCAGCGAAAAGGCGGGATGGCGGGCAAACAGCGCTCCGTTTTCAGGCACAATATCAACATCGAAAAGGTTGATACTGGGTGTACCGATAAAATAGGCTACAAACAGGCTGTGCGGTCGTTCGTACAGTTCAGCGCCGGTGCCAATTTGCACGATGTGCCCGTCGCGCATGACCGCAATGCGGTCCCCCATGGCCATGGCTTCTGACTGATCGTGGGTGACATACACGCTCGGTTTTTCCTTTTCGTTGTGCAGCGCCATGATGTCCTCACGAGCCTGGTAGCGTAATTGAGCGTCCAGGTTGGCCAACGGCTCGTCGTACAGATATAACTCAGCGTCGCGCACCATGGCGCGCGCCAGGGCGACGCGCTGGCGCTCACCACCGCTCAACTGACGCGGTTTACGGCCTAATAAATGGTCGATCCGGAAGGTTTTGGCGGCTTTGGGAACCCTTTCCTTCACCAGAGCATTAGGCGCACGGCGCGAGCGCAACCCGTAGGCGATGTTTTCGTAAACCGTATAGTGAGGGAAGACCGCGTAATCCTGAAATACCATGGCAACATTCCGATCGCGCGGGCGGATGTCGTTGACGCGTTTCTCGCCGAAGAAAATATCCCCGCTCGAGGCCTGTTCCAACCCGGCCAGCATGCGCAGCGTGGTAGTCTTCCCGCAGCCGGATGGGCCGACCAGAACCAGGAATTCGTGCTCGCCCAGTTCAAAGTTGACGTCGTTTACGGCGATTTTGGTATCAAATTCTTTGGTCAAATGCGATACTCGGGTGGAAGGCATGCCTCACCTCCTAAAATAAATCCGGAACGCCCGGGGCTAGAATGGCTGTTTCGGTGTCAGCGGCAAAGAAATGCGCCTGCATCCAGTCGGGCGTCAGAAACACCTGCTTGACCTCCGCAGGAAAGTCCAGCGCAACCAGCGCATTGACAAACAGCCGTCCACTTTGGCCGCCAAGGAAGGCTGCCCGCTCGGTGAACAGACGCTCCACGCGCGTGACCGCGACTGAGATACCGCCAGTGGGTGTTTGGTTCATCAGCCAACCCTCCGGCCGTACACCTAGCCGTAATTTGCCAGCCGGCAATTTCTCAACCAGTTCTGGCGCCAACGGCAGCGACATTTCTACATCCTCGATCCACAGCGACTGGCCCTGCACTTCGGCTGACAGAACGTTCATCGGCGGGGTACCAATCAATGTGGCGACGAACAGGTCAACCGGCGAGTAATACAGCTCATCAAAAGTGCCAAACTGCACCACCTGACCGGTGCGCATGACTGCAATGCGATCACCCATGAAAATGGCTTCTTGCTGGTCATGGGTGACATATAAAGCGGTAATGCCAAATTTCTTCAGCAGGCGTTTGATCTCGGTGCGGGTACGTTCGCGCAGTT
This sequence comes from Chloroflexi bacterium GWB2_54_36, assembly GCA_001796355.1. Classification (GTDB taxonomy): domain Bacteria; phylum Chloroflexota; class Anaerolineae; order Anaerolineales; family Anaerolineaceae; genus Bellilinea. Next base: position 10,185 of record MGMG01000058.1, read on the forward strand.
TGGCGTCCAGATTGGAAATAGGTTCATCCATCAGAAAAACGTTGGGATCGCGCACAATGCAGCGCGCAATACCGACCCGTTGTTTCTCGCCGCCCGAAAGCGTATCCACCTGGCGTCCCATCAGCAGGTCGAACCCGATCCCCATCAGGTCAGCCACTTCTTTCAGCCGCTGCTGCTTTTCTGCCTCGGTCTTCTTGCGCACCTCGAAGTAATAACTCAGGTTATCTTCGCCCTCTTTGCTGGGATACAACGCGTAATCCTGAAAGACCATGCCAACGCCCCGCGCCTGTGGTGAACTGTTGGTGACATCCACTTTATCGTACAGGATGCGTCCAGAATCAGCGGATTCCAGCCCGGCGATTACTTTGAGCAGCGTACTCTTGCCGCAGCCAGACGGCCCTACCACGCTGACGGTTTCACCGTCCTTTATTTTCAGGCTGACGTTTACCAGCCCGGAAACAGGCCTGGTTGCGCTGGAACCCAGCGGCGGGTAGTATTGCTTGGACACATTTTCTACGGTGACGCTGCTCATTTCAGCCCCTGGATGCGCACGCCCTTTAGCAAGTATTCGCGAGCAAAGATGAAGAAGATGAACACCGGCAGCGCCTGCAGCAAGCCCAGCACCATCAGCCCATTCCACGACAGACCCTGTTCCACCAACGGCGCAATAGCGGATGACGCCCCCAGAGCGGTCATGGTACTGGTCGTGCCGGCGCCCGAAAAAGCGTCCGAAATGCGCCGGATTGCCAATGTCAACGGCGCGATGGCACTGTCCTGAATCACCACTAACGGCCAAAGATAACTATCCCACACCCCACCAAAGGTAAAGTAGGTAGTGACAGCATACACCGGTAAACTCATGGGCACAATAATACGGCGGAAAATGTTGAACTCAGAGCCGCCATCCACCCGGGCAGCATTGATGATCGAATCGGGGATGCCGTCGAAGAAACCCTTGAACAGCAGGAAATTGGAAGCGCTAAAGCCAGCCGGCAAAATCACCGCCCAGATCGTGTTCCAAATTCGCAGAGTCGGGAATGCGATCTCGGTGCCGGGGATGTTAGGCGGCACAGGCAGCGGAAAAGGGAAATTGCGGGTCAACAGAAAGGAAGGGATCAGCGTGACAATACCCGGCAACATTAACGTGCCAATAAAAAAGATGAACAGCGGCTTGGTCGCACGCCCTTTGATCAATTTGCTGGTGGCATACGCTGCCAGCGAGGTCACCGGTATGGAAAGGATGATCGTTCCCAGCGTCATCAGCGTGGAATTCAAGAAATAGCGGCTGAGCGGTTGCGAAAGCAATGACTTGGCGATATCAGAAATGTTCCAGATCAATGACCAGCCTACCAGGGTGGGATTCTTTGGCCAAAGCGTAGGCGGCATGGCCATGGCTTCGGCGGCCGGTTTGAGGCTGGTGGAGATCATGATAAAAAACGGAATCAGATGAAGGATAATACCCAGCCAGAGCAAAATATTCATCAGTGACCAGGCCACGCGCATGCGCGGTTGCTTTCGGCCAACCAAAGGGAATAAGCTCACGGTATCCTCCTATACATCCGGGTCATCTTTGAAGAAGGCGCGATATAGCAGCACGAGCGCCATGATGACAATAAAGAGCAGCACAGCAAGCGAGGTCGAGTCACCGTAACGACCCTCATTGAGCAGCGTAAACATATACATGACCACCGTGCGGCTGGCGCCGTTAGGGCCGCCGCGGGTCATCAGGTCAGGGAAGGTGAATTCCTGCAGCGAGCCGATAATCGAGAACACCAGCGTCATCGAAATGATCGGGCGCAGGCGTGGCAATGAAATTGTCCAAATCTTGCGCCAGAACCCGGCCCCTTCGATCTCGGCTGCTTCATAATACGACTTCGGAATTCCTTGCAAGCCTGTCATATAGTACAGGCCTGGCCCGAACATCAAAATCCCGGGGAATATCAACCAGAAGATAACCCAGCTTTCGCTGCTTAAAAAGGCCTGCGGTTCCATGCCCAGCACCGCAGTGGCGATCCATTGGAAAATGCCGAATTGTTCGTTGTACAGATAACGCCAGAACAATGTGCTGGCAATGCCGCTCAACGGGACGAACCAGAGCAGCATCATGACACGCATCAATTTGGCCGGAATCTCCAGCAAAAAGATGGCAATCAGGATGGGAATGCCAAAAGTCAGCAGCATAGAGCCGATGCCGTAGATAAACGTGATCTTGAAGGACATGCTGACCAGAGGGTCAGCCAACAGGCGTGAATAATTATTCAGCCCCTGGAAGGTGACCACTCCACGGATGGGCGCGTTCGTCAGGCTCAGGAAAAATGCAATGACCATCGGATACCACCCCCAGAAGAACTGGAAAACCAGCGCCGGAATGGCAAAAAGCCAATACTGCCAGCGATTGGCTCCCTTGGTGGTATCGACAGCCTGGGCGGCGGCAGGAGTCTCGACAGGAGCAACCTGTTCTGAGCTGATAGCCATAGATTTTGCCTCTCCAGTAAGACCCTGGAAGTTTATTCAACCTCCAGGATTCACCTGATTTACCCGAAATTCGGTTTAATGCGCAGATCGTAGAATGGTTTGAAACGCTGATCGTAGAATTCCGGGGCGTTAGCCTGCAGGTAAGTAGTGACTTCTGCGTAGTAGCGCTGTATGCCTTCGGCGAAGGCGTTTTCGTCCACGCCGGAAGGGAAGGTTTTAGCCTGCTGGTTAAAGATGTTCTCCAGTTCGGCAGCGTCCGTTTTGACATCGAATGGGTCTTGCGAGTACGCCCAGCGGGTCAGTTTGTCGTACCAGGGCGTATCCCCTGGGCCGCGGTTGACTTCGGCGGGAGTGTATTCACCAGGCTCAGGCTGTTTAGGCTGATTGAAAATAGTCTGCAACCGGTTGGCATAGTAGGGTCCAGCGGCGTCATTAAGCGAGCCTTCGATCCCGGGAATATTCTCCGAGAACTTGTTGGCATATGGCCAGCGAATGGCGCGGATGACCTCACTGGCGTCCTTATTGGCTGAGTAGATTTCGTTGGTGGTGGTTACAAAACCGTCGCCAAGCAGCATATAGGCAAACAACGAGACCGCTTTATCCAGTTCCACCGGTTTCAGGTCGGGATTAAAACCCCAGGCGCTGACCGCAAACGGCAGTTGGTAGGTATAGCCTTTCGGACCCAGCGGCTGTCGGGCAAAACTCATGTACTTATCGGCTTCCAGGATGGTTTTATTCATCTTACCAGCCATATCGGAAAAGAACAGGTGGATACCGGGGGTCATGGCAGCTCGATCTTCATAGAAGGCGGCAGCCAATTGGCCGTTTTGCGAAAAATCCCAGAAGTTGGGATCGGTGTAAACCGACTGGTCTTCAAAGAGCATACCGCGCCAAAGATCAACGCCCTCAACGATGTCATCCACAAAGGTGGTGAAGTCCCATTTCCAGTTGAAGCTGCGGCCGGGAATGGGATAGCGCGTGAGCAGACCGTCGAAGTCAATGCCGTAGGACGGCAGGATCCAATCGAGAGCGTAGGCAGCCATTGCCAGCCCTTTCCGATCGCCCTTGGTCAGCTTGAGCGCCATTTCGCGCATATCCTGCCAGGTCCAGGTCAACGGAATGTCTTCCATGCCAATTTCGGCCAGGTGTTCACGGTTATAGAAAAAGCCTTCGCTCGAGACAATTTCGTAAGGAATGCCAAAATACGTCCCATCTTGCGATTTCCAGCGCGAGGTACTGGCCGCCACTTGCGGCGCCAGCTTATCCAGCACGCCGTTTTTAGCAACAGCCTCGCTGATATCGGCAAACAAACCTTCCGCGTTGGATGCCTGAATACCGGGGACGTTCCAGCCGCCGAGCACACCGATGGGAAAACAGAACGGTGCAGTGCCGCCGGCGACTGCCGTACGGAGCCCGGCAGCATCCCATGGGTTGAACTCGATGCGTTCGAGAGTCACGCCAGGGTTCAGCTCCAGCCAGGCTTGCAAGGCTTTGTTATAACCGGCATTGAATGTGCCCGGCGTGGCATCGGTGAAGGCAATATCGATTGGCCAGCCTGAGGTCTTCAACGTAAGGTTGACCGTGGCATTTGCACCGGGGGTATTCAGCGTGCCGGGGACACCGGTCGGTGACTTTACACCGCAGGATGCCAGGGCAGCAGCGCCGCCGGACAGCGCCATCATCCTGAGAAAATCGCGGCGATTTAGTCTAAAAGCAGGGTTCGTCATTTTTTACCTCCATCGCGAGCAAAACCATTGAGGAATGGTGCGTTTTCATGCCGGGTCGAAGCAATGATGCCATTAATATTCAATGAACTCGGTCGTGACTGTGCCGTCCATGTATAAGGAAACGCTCATGTAACCGGGTGGAAAGTCAAAGTATGCGCCGTTCCACCAGTTGCCAGAAATGGCGCCGTTATTCAAATAATTAACGCCATGATATTTTAAATCCTCTACCTGGTGCGAATGTCCGCTCAGGCAAATTTTTACATTCGGATACTGCCAGAAAAGGCTCCACAAACGGCGGGCATCGATGTGCACCCAGGCGCCGGGCAGCAGCCAGTCGCCGGATTTTTCATTATCGCCGTCCAGCAGCCCGTTTGCGCCCAAAATCGGGATATGTGACAGAATGCACACCGGGGTCTCAGGCGGAGTGGCAGTCAGTTCTGCCGCCAGCCATTCGTATTGTTCATCGTCCAGTTTACCGGTATACGGCTGGAAAAAAGATTGATCGGCCAGGTGGGTACTATCGAGGACAAAAAAGCGCCAGCCGTTTTTGTCAAAAGTGTAATAACGGTCGGTCAGGCCAAGGCGCTGAACAGCCAGCCCCTTACCGTATAGCGGATCAGCTTGCAAAGTCTGCCGAACTCCCTCGCTTTTGCCCCAGCCCCATACGTCGTGGTTGCCGATGGCATGATAGACCGGCAACGTACAGCCTTCCATGACAGCAGTGAAGACATCCCACTGGGCATTGGCATCATCCAGGTCAGCCCACATGGCATCCATCACGCAATCACCGGTATTGAACACTACATCAAAAGCCGGGGCATGCTGCGTGATATTGCGAATAGCGCGCCTGAAATGTTCATTGGCTTTCTGGCTCAGATCGATATGCATATCTGAAATATGCGCAATCCGCAGCGCGGGTTGTGTCTCGGGGGTAACGGTTGGCAGAGGAATGGAAGTCTCGGTTGGCATGGGAACTGCTGTGGCTGTAGGAGTATTGGTTTGAGCAACGCTGCAGGCTGCAAGCAGTGCACCGGCGCCTGTAACGCCGCCAATTTTTAGAAAGTCTCGCCGGGTGATTCTTTTCTTTTTATCCATTTTTATGCCATCTTTCCACTGCGGCGGATCAAACGCCTGCCTGAATAATAGTCCATGGGCTGACTCAAAAATCGCGCCGGTTCGAAAATCCGTTCTCCACCACCGGGGGACGGGTTTTACCCCGTCCCCTTTCGATGTTTGGAACAGTCCCATGGATACTATTTGTTACGGCAGGAATTCAATATCGTCGATGTAGTAAGTGCCTGCCCAGAACATGGCAAACTGGATCTTATCGACCGCAGTCAGGTCGATTTGATCGTACAGCTCGGTTGGGACACACATCTGGACAAACTCGCCGGTGACGGTTTTACCATTCGAGATACCTTCGGCGTCTGACCAGACTTCCTGGTTGGCGCCGGAAGCGTCGAACAGTTTGACACCGACCGTATTATCGGCCTTGCCATCATTGTTGGTGGTGGTGTCATTGATCCAGAAACACAACGTGCTGTAACCGGAAGCATCGAAGGGCTGCGGAGTCGGGAATGCACCCCAGGCATGCCATTCACCCTCGGTGCTGACCGATTTGAGCGAGGACTTGCCGTTCTTGAAGACAGCGGTATCCAGGCTGACTTCTGCCTGATAGTCGGGATAGAAGGCTTCGCCGGATTCAAAGTCGGCAACCAGGGCAGGTTCGGTAGCGGCAACTGTCATTACAAAGAATTCGATGTCATCCACGTAATAGGTGCCAGCCCAGAACATGGCGAATTGAATCTTGTCCACCGTTTTCAGATCGATCTGATCGTACAGCTCGGTCGGGATGCACATCTGGACGAATTCGCTGGTGACAGTCTTGCCATTCGAGGTGCCTTCAGCATCCGTCCAGACTTCCTGGTTGGCGCCAGATGCGTCGAACAGCTTCACACCGACCGTATTATCGGCTTTGCCGTCGTTGTTAGTGGTGGTGTCGTTGATCCAGAAACATAGCTTGGTAGCAGCGCTGGCATCGAACGGCTGCGGGGTCGGGTAAGCGCCCCAGGCATGCCATTCACCCTCGGTGCTGACCGATTTAAGCGAAGACTTGCCGTTCTTGAAGACTTCGGTGTCCAGGCTGACTTCGGCCTGGTAGTCGGGATAGAAGGTTTCACCGGATTCGAAATCAGCCACGACTACCGGTTTTTCAACGCCGGCGGCGCCCGGGGCAAAGAATTCGATATCATCTACGTAGTAGGTGCCAGCCCAGAACATGGCAAACTGAATCTTGTCAATTGATTTCAGGTCCACCTGGTCGTACAGTTCAGTCGGGAGACACATCTGAACGAACTCTCCAGTGACAGTCTTGCCATTCGAGGTGCCTTCGGCATCCGTCCAGACTTCCTGGTTGGCGCCGGAAGCGTCGAACAGCTTGACGCCAACCGTATTATCGGCTTTGCCATCATTATTGGTGGTAGTGTCGTTGATCCAGAAGCACACTTTGCTGGCTGCGCTCAGGTCGAGCGGGCGGGTGGCAGGATAAGCACCAAAAGCATGCCATTCTCCCTCGGTGCTGAAGGCTTTGAAGGAGGACTTGCCGCCGTGGAAGACTTCGGTATCCAGGCTGACTTCAGCCTGATAGTCGGCATAGTATGTGTCTTCGGTCTCGAAATCCTGGAAGGTATACGCAACTTCAGGGCCAGCAGATTTTGGCATTTCTTTAACCGCCAGCTCATCTCCCTTGGCTACCAGGGTGATGTCGTCGAAGTAGTAATCGCCCGCCCAGTACATGGTGAACTCGATCTTCTCCACCTTGGTCTGATCGATCTCGGTGAACGAAACCAGGTTCATGCACATGTCAACCCATTCGTTGGTCTTGGTCTTTCTATTGTCGCCGACGCCTTCATTGTCCGTGTAACGTTCGACGCTGGCGCCGCTGGCATCGTATAGCTTGACGCCAACAGTATTGGCGGCTTTGCCATTGTTATTGGCCGTTGTGTCATAAACAAAAAAGCACAACTGGCCATACTGACTGACATCCACCGGACCACTGCTCAAGTTGACGCCAACTGAGTGCCATTCACCCTCGGTGCTGGCACTCTTGAGCGAGGCGACGCCGTTGTAGGCCACGTCACCCAGGCTGGCGGTCGCGCCTGAAACATCGTAGGGCGTGGCAGCAGTCTCGAAATCCTGAATAACTTTGGTCACTGCCGGTTCCGGGGTGGGAGCCGGTACTTCGGTTGGAACGACGGTTGGTTCGGCTGTTGGGGCAGGCGCCTCAGTAGCCTTGGCACAGGCAGCCAACAGCATCACTGCGATCAGCAGGAGAGCAGTGAGCCGCCAAGCATGCGGAAAGCGATTTAGTTTCATTCTCTACTCCTTTAGGGTTTGAATAGCCGCGAGCGAGTCATTGCTGACCCATCGCTTTGATTAAAATAATCGTCTTCTAGCTAGTCCTTCACACTGACATCGTCAAAATACCAGTCACCTGCCCAGTACACCATGAATTCGATCTTTTCCACGCGGGTCAGGTCAACCTGGTCGAAAGCAGACAGGTTTACACACATCTGCACCCATTGATCTTTGGCCGTTTTCGGATTCACTCCAACCTCGGAATGATCCGTCCAGCGTTCTTCACCTCCTCCCACCGAATCAATCAAGCGAACACCAACGGTATTGTCGCCTGTGCCTTTATCGCCTGAGGTTGTATCCAACACCCAGAAGCACAGTTGTTTTGAATGGGATAAATCAAGTGGGCGGGGATTTACTTCAGCTCCTACCCGGTGCCAATAGCCGTCTGTGCTGGCTGACAGCAGCGCTGCCTCACCGGTGTGAGCTTTATCGTCAATTGCTGCAACCGCGTTAAGGTCAGCGTAGATCTTACTTTCGGTCTCAAAGTCCAGCAGCGTCTCACCCTGGGGGATGGCTCCAACCGGCAAAGGCGTGCCAGCAATTGCTGCGGTTGCAGTGGGGATTGGCGTCGCTGTCGCGCGCGATTTGGCATCGCCTTGCCACTTGAAGGTCGCCGCGCTGCGGGCAGGCAGGGTGTATTGGAAGGATTTACCCTCCCAACTGACGGTGAAACTGCGTTCCGAATCGGACTGTACGATTAATACAATGCTGCCGTCCGGATTGACAAATGCCACGTTATCCGGCAACGAATGATCCAGTTCGCCAGAATCAATTCGGAAGGCGCCGCGGTTGACAAATTTGCTGATGTGCCCAAGGATGGTGTATTCTTCGTTGTAGGTCACTTCGCCGGTTTTCTGGTTGATGGTCACCACCCCGCGGCAGTTGCTGCAACCGCCATTTTGTGGGCCGTCGTTCATGTCCAATGCCAGGTTCCACAGCATTAGCGAGTTACCCCAGTTGCGGAAGTTGCCAATCACTAGCGTGCGCAGGTTCCAGTTGACGTTATCTGCCCAGTTATCCGCCCAACCACCGCCCGAACACTCGGTAAACCAGATGCCTTTGTCTGGGTACGCGTTATGCATTTTGGACTGCGCACTGACGTCGCCGCCGTAGCAGTGGAAGGCTACGCCATCCACAAAAACGGCTGCCTGCGGATCGGAGAGCACTTCCAGCGGGTAATCAACGATGTCCCAGTTGTGGTCGAAGATAACAATTTTGGTGTTCAGTCCGGCTTTTTCGAAAGCCGGCCCCAAATAATCACGCACCAACCTGGCCTGCCCGGCGGCAGAGATGAACATGGTTGGGTAGTTGTTGGTGGAGTACATGGGCTCATTCTGCGGGGTGACGGCTTCGATGACCAACCCTTCGGCAGCATAAGCCTGAATAAACTTGATATGGTAATCCGCGAAGGCAGGATAATATTCTTCCAACAGTGGCCCGCCATGCACGTTGCTGCCGCGTTTCATCCATGCCGGCGCGCTCCAGGGCGACCCCATTAACCCCAATTGCGGGTTGAGTCCCACGGCCAGCTTGAGCGCCGGGATAACTGCGTCTTTGTCATACTCAATATTAAAGCGCTTGAGAGTCGGGTCAGATTGACCTTTTTCCATATCGTCGTAGGTATAATCTTCACGTGCAAAGTCGGAAGCACCCATTGGCACACGTAAAAAGCTCAAACCGATACCATTGCCTTCGCTGGTAAACAGGTTTCGCATCAACTGCTGACGGTTGGCCTCATTCAATGCGTTCATGATCAAAAAGGCCGACGAATCGGTCATTGCCGCGCCAAACCCTTCCATCCGCTGATACACCACCCTGTCATTGACTGGAATAACCGCGCCGCCCTGCCCTGCACTGGCGCCAAATTGCAAATCGGGTTCGCGCTGTAGCTTCTTGGACTGGTCGGGTAGCGTCAACCACACCTGCACCGCGTCGCTGGGGATGGGCTGGGAAGTGGGAAAAGCCGTTGAAGTAGGAGTCGATTCGCTGGTCATAGGAGTTTGGGGGGTGCAGGCAGCCAATGCGGTGATAATCAGGGTGAGGGCTGCCAGCCGGGTTCGAATAGTTTGCATTTCTTTCAAGATAGTTGGGGTTGGAGCGAGTAAAACCGCCCGTTGATGCAGACGCAATCACCAGGCAGGTTGGCGCCCAATTCTTGCCCATCAAAAACAGCGTGCGGTGCAACCGTGTGACCCAGGAAAGCATTCCAACCTTTAATCAGGTAGCTGGTTACTTTGCCGCCTTCCAACCGAAAGATGGCGCCGCCGGAAGGCGCAGCGCTCAACCTCAGGTGGTGGTTCCGCCGATTGACGGAGAACTGCACCTCAACCTGCGGGCTGCCGTCCGCCGGAATAAGTACCGTTAAAAATTGGATATCCTTTTGCGGGTGAACGCGCAGCCAAAGGTCTGCTGGCGTACTGGCAGTAAAGCCGCCCGTATCAGCCAACAGTGGAGCAATATCCACAGCCGGCATAACCCGCACGCTAGACGCTAAATCGGCCAGGATGCGACAGGGCGATCCATTTTCATCCACTTCGGGAAGCTCACCAACCCAATTCAGGCTGCCTCCGCTGCGTACATAAACAGCCAACTTTTGCTGTACATTGGCTGACATAAACATGCCACCCGCTACGAATAACTGCGGCACGGCGGCCAGTTCTGCCTGACTGGCGTGTTCCAGATGAAAAACCGCATAATCCAGGTTCTGCGCGCGCATCTTTGCCTGAAAATCAGCCAGGTGCTGGCCATGTTTCGGCACGCCGGGCTGGTCTGACGGCGCCCAGGCAGCAGCACGCACGTAGGGCAGGTAAAAACCCCAACCGGCAGCCTGTTGTGGCTGGCATTCGAGGAATTCGCTGCCGTGGACTGCCAGAAAATCCGTCAGCCAGCGCGCGGTTTCGGCTTTAGGGGTCAGCTCGCCATGTTCGTTGATGGGCGCTGCATCCGGGTAAGGCGTCTTACGCAGGATATCCATATTGTCATCCACGTGCGCAGTTGCCACCCCGGTATAGATGTTGAAGCCGGTTGCACCGCCATTAAGGATAAGGAGCGTCTGGTAGAAGCTGGTCGAGGCTTCCACATAGGCCGGGTCGTACAGCTCGGCAAAACCCCAGTTTTCTTCCCAGTTGATCCCCGGAGCGCGTTTGGCGGTGAGCAGGTAACGGCCGAAAGCAGAAGGGCGCGCGGATACGTCGCCAACCCAGTTGGTGAAACCGTAGTGCTTACCTTCCCACACCTCCGGCTCGACGCGCGTCAACCAAGCGTCCAACCCGAAGGGCGCATCCAGGGGCGGGTTTTGATTGACCACCACCGGCAGGTGCGTATTGAGCGGCTGCGACCATTCGGTAAAGATTTGGGCCATGTACTTGGCCTGAAACTCGCCCCAATCGATGAATTTACGCAGTTGCGTCAGCTTAGCGGGTGCGTCCCACTCACGCGGCGCGCTGATCGCGTCCCAGGTAGCGATTTTGGGCTCATGCAGCCGGTTGTAGCTCTTCAGCGTGGTGTATTTAGTTTTAACAAAAGCCTGATACTGTTGCAAGCCTGATTTACTATAATCGTAAGCCCACGGGGCATGTTGGCCGTTGGAGTAGATGCCCTCATTGGCGGCCTGAACGGCTACAATCGGCCCCTGGGGCGCTGCAAACGGCGCAATTACTTGCTGGCCCACCTGCTCCAGCCATTCGTGGGTCAGGCGCAAGAATTCCGGGTCAAACGGGGCCGGCAGCGACCAATCCACTACCCGTTTACCGCTGGCGTCCAGCGTCGCACCACCCCACATGCATGGGTTACCCTGCGCATCGCGCAATGGTTCGATCTTTGAGTTGAGTGCCGGGCAGGTCCAATCCGGCAGGCCGCCGTAATTGGTCTCCGCGTGGATGAAAGGACCGGGTTTGACCACCACCGCCAGATCGAGGTCTTTACACAGTTGTAAGAATCCGATCACATTCCGATTCGGCTGCGTCGCCCCGGTGAAATCAGGCTGGCTGGCTGCATCCGGCTGGTGATGACGCCAGGGAATATAGCAGGTGACTACCTGCAGACCGAGTGCTTTGAGTCGCGTCAAGCGGTCGCGCCAATTATCCGAGCGATCACGGTAATATGGGTAATCGGCGCTCACCAGAATGACCGGTTGATCGGAAATCGTTACGGCACCCCGATGGATGGTTAGCGGTGCGTTGAAGGGATTCATAATAATGCGGCATCCTTTGCGGGATAAGGCGTACGGCGCATGAATTTGAGGTTGCCGTTCAATATCTCTTGCAGCACCAGGCAACCCGCGCCAGTGCAAATGGCATCCTCACCCAACTGGCACAACCCGATGCTCAAGTGTTCAACCGAGGGCGGCAGCGAATACTGTCGCGTATACCGCGTTACATCCTCCAGCACCGACTCACCTAACAGCAGCCCGGCCCAGCCGCCAATTATGATCTTCTCGGGGTTGAATGAGTTAACCAGGTTGGCCAGGCCGACACCCAGGTAGTGAGCGGTCTGCTGCAGCGTTTGGACGGCTGCCGGTTCGCGCTGTTGGTAGGCTGCCAGGATGTCTTTGAGCGTATCCAGCTGGTTTTGACCTTCAGGCAGTGTGGCGCCGCTGGTCTCGATCAAGGTGGTAATGATGCCGGTGGCGCTGGCGTAAGCCTCCAGACAGCCGCAGCTGCCACAGCGGCATGGACGTCCGTCCAATGCTATTTTCGTGTGTCCCCACTCGCCCGCGCTGTTGGACGAGCCGCGGTAGAGCGTGCCTCCGGTGATCACGCCAGCGCCGATTCCGGTACCAATGAGGATGACCGCTATGTCTTTCACGCCGCGTCCGGCGCCAAACCACGATTCCGCCAGCGTCATGGCCTTGGCGCCATTGTCAATATACACCGGCAGGCCGATTCTGGCTTCGAGCGGGGCTAAAAATTCGGTACTGTGCCAGCGCCACATGGGCGCTGAGACACGCACTTGACCGTTGTGCTCCACTACACCGGGTACCCCCACTCCCACCCCCAGTATGTCTTCCCGGTTTACCCCCGCCGACTCAATCATGCCGTCCAGGCCGCTGGAGATCAAATCCAGATAACGGTCGGGCGCTTTCGCCTGCGGGTCAATGATGGTGCGTACACTGGCCAGTTTGCGCCAGGCGAGATCGAACAGTTCCAATTGAACGTGGGTTTCCCCCAGGTCAACGCCAACCAGGCAGCCGTATTGCGGGTTGGCTGCCAGCAGCTCGCGCGGGCGGCCCCCGACTGACTCGACCTGACCGCCCTCGACGATAATACCTTCCTGCAGCAGTTCACTGGTGACATGTGTGAGCGTGCCCGGGCTGAGCGTGGTGCGCTGGCTGAGTTCGAGACGGCTCATTGGTCCTTCTAAAAACAGGAGCCGCATGACGGCCAGTCGGTTCTGATGGCGTAAATCGACAGTTCGTTGGGGAGATCGCATATGTAAGCTCTGCGAGACTTATTTTAAGACATAAAATAACTCTGTCGGTTATTTTATGTCTTAAAATAAGGTTTGTCAAGCCTGTTTTCCTTTCCTTTTTTCCTTCGTTATAATGGTATTGTTCCTACTGTTCTGTTTGAATCGTTTCTATTTACTTCTGACCAGATAAAGGTTTGAATCAGGGCACGACAGATCTTAAGACACTCGCAATGAAGATATGCATTGGGATAAAAATCGATATAGCAAGAAAAGGTTATTCTAGAAACCTTTCTACAAAAACATATCTCTACAAGAATCTGCTCTGATTTACATAACACACTTCAGCTCCACTTTAGGTTTGAATCTGGGATAATCGATTAGAGCTTATCGAGCGGTAACAAATTAAAGATCGTGTGTTTCCGGAGTTGGCGGAATGAAAATTGAAATTAGAAAATTAACACCTGCGCTTACGGATGACTATTTAACCTTTTTTGATATGACACCACACTGGGACAATATCGATGAACAAAAATGTTATTGTGTATGTTGGTGCAGCGCTGATCATCGAATCGAAACCGATTTTTCATCGGCAGAAAAAAGACGGGATTTAGCTGCGCAATACATACAAAAAGGTGTAATACAAGGTTATTTGGCGTATTATGAAGGTCAGGTTGTGGGTTGGTGCAACGCAAATACAAAATTGGACTGCTTGAACTGCATCAGTTGGCTGCGCTTTATGCAATCTGTCAATACCGTAGAAGCTGATCCAAATAACAAAGTAAAATCTGTCTTCTGTTTTATGATTGCCCCAGTCGCGCAAAGAAAAGGTGTTGCGACTCGGTTGTTGGAACGCGTAATAAAAGACGCGACAAATGACGGTTTTGATTTAATAGAAACGTATCCCAAGAATGGTTTTGTTAGCATATCCCGTGACTTTATGGGGCCTGCGGCGATGTATAAGAAATTCGGTTTCACTGTTTATTTAGAATTGGATAATGGGATTTCCATTATGCATAAGCGATTAAAGTGATCGGGGTAACGCCAAACAGGCTTTATTCTCCAACCAGACGTTTAAAGACCGACACCACCATTGGGTCAAAATGCCTGCCGGACTGGTCATGAATGTACTTCAGCGCCTGCTGGCGCGGCCAGGCACCACGATAGGGCCGGTCAGAGGTAAGCGCGTCCCAAACGTCGGCCACAGCAAATATCCGGGCAGGTAGTGGAATCTGCACCCCTGCCAGCCCCCGCGGATATCCGCTGCCATCCCACTTTTCATGGTGGCAATAAGGAATATTCAACGCAGGAAGTAGATATTCAATCGTCGATAGCAGATTATATGCAAGTTCGGGATGCTGCCGCATGACATCCCACTCCTCATCCGTCAGCGGGCCTGGTTTGAGCAAAATTTGATCCGGTATTCCCATTTTTCCGATGTCATGTAACAAAGCTCCGCGACGGTAATGTGGAATTTCAGAACGGTCCACGCCAAGCTCTACTGCCATTTCAAGGGTAAGCTGAGTTACCCGTTGGGAGTGCCCTTCAGTTTCCCTGTCGCGTAAGTCGAGCGCTTGTGACCAGCCTTCAATCGTCGCTTCGTAAGCCATCATGAGCTGCTGGTTGGCTCGCTGCTGCTGCTCGAACAAACGAGCATTCTCTATCGCAATCGCTCCCTGGTCGGCAAAAGCCTGGAGGTAGGCAAACCATTCATCATTCGGCTCAAGTCGGGTACGGCTGTACAACTCCATTACCCCCTGAAGCTCTCCTTTAGCGACCAGCGGCAAGGCCACATAGCTGGTAAAGTTTTCTCCCATCTTAATCAGCCGATTGGGGAGGATGTCTTTCTTGGCATTCAGGTCCTGGATAAACTCCACTTCGCGTTTGGCAGCAACCTGTCCGATAAAACTGCCATCGACAGGTTGGTCTACCACTTGGATTTTTTCCCCAGGCATACCACGGGACGCCAGGGTTTTCAGCGTATGATTTTCTGGAGAGTAATAGAGAATATTCATTGCATCCATCTCCAGTTCGCTCGCGATACTCTGGAGATAAACATTCATGATGGCTTCTAAATCCAGGCTGCCAAGGATGGCCTGATCAATCGACCATAAAGATTGGATATGGCGGAATTGATGCTGGGTCTCCTGGAATAAGCGTGCGTTCTCCATCGCGACACCCGCCTGGTTGGCGATCATCTCTAACAATCGTTCCTCCTGAGCGGTAAATGCTTCCTCCCTTTCCCGGAGGATAGTAATCACCCCCAACAGGCTCTCTCCGTGCTGGACGGCAACCCATATTCCCGAATGGACGCGCTTATCAACAACCTGAATGCGAGGATCAGCATGTATGTCAGGCGAATTGTATATTTTGCGATGCGTCCCTACCCACCCAACGACACTTTTTGTATCATCCGAACTCAATTGTAGCTCGGACAGTCTTTGTTCTATTTCCCCTGGAATACCAACCCCCATGTCGTAATGAAAACTCTGTTTGTGGGCATTGTACCGGAAGAACAGCACCTGGTCAGATAACAGCATCTTGCAGGCTACTTCAAACAGCTTTTCCAATTGCGCGTGGGGCTCGAACATGCTGTTGATCGCTAAGCCGGCCTTATACAATGAAACAAGGTGATTCGCGTGCTGGTTGACTTCATCAAACAGGCGAGCATTATGGATAGCGCTGGCAGCGATAGAGCCAAACATACTCAACAGGTTGATCTCTTTTTCTGTAAATACCCGATCGACCGCCCCCGTCTTCGCCAGAGTCAATGCGCCGATCAACTCGCCTGTGTAATGCAATGGTACTGCAACGACGCTACTGAAACCATAAGCAGCAAACTCGGGTAAAGCATATTCATACGACTGGTAGTTATCGACTGTAAGGGGATGAAGACTCGTTGCCACCTGGCCAGACACGCCATTGCTGATCGGAATGATCAAACCGATCAGCGATTCAGCACCTCTGGATGCAATCACCTGTAACTGTCCATTGAGGGGGTGATAAAGCGAGATGAAGGCGTAATCGACCCCCATTAAAGTGGTTACCCGCTCCAGGAGCATATCGACCATCCGGGTCATATCGCGCTGATCGGTTGATGCAAGAGTCGTCTCGTACAGGGTAGCAAATTCTTGTGCCTGCCGGCGTACCTGCATTTCCACCCGGCGCAGCTCGGTAATATCTCGAAAAATCCCCCCAAGTCTGACACTACCATTATCAGCAAGGGTAAATTGTTTCGACAAGACCTGACGGAATTGTCCGTCCGGACGTTGCAAAGTTATTTCCACCCACTGGTTTTTTCCGGGAAAATCTTCTCCGCTCAACAACTTGTGCCCGGTCTGTTTTATTCGTTCTTCAAGTTCGGGAGAACGGCGGGTATCCGGTATCAGTTGGACTTGCACATCGAACAATTCTCGCCCGACGATTGTGTCTCGGGGTAAACCGGATAAAACCTCCATTGCGTGATTCCACTCACGGATGACCCCTTGAATATCGGAAATGATGATCCCATCTCCAGAATTTTCCACGATACTCCGAAAATCCTGCTCCCGCTGAAGAAGGGCTTCTTCAATTGCCTTATCCGCAGTAATGTCACGGGCAATCAACATCATTGCCGGTTTCTCGTGGTCGTAAAATAGAACTTGCTTGGTTTGAATATGGGCAATACTTCCATCCAGCCGCTTAATCCGCAGTTCACCTGAAGGTACGGACTCCCCTGCAAGCACCTGGCGATATTTTTCCAGGCTGATGTTAAGGTCATCAGGGTGGATCAAATCAACCAGTGAAATTCCCAATGCCTGTTCCGGAGTATCTGCCCGCAAGAGAATCAGGCCAGCCGGGTTTACGTAAGCCAGTCGCTCATTAATGAAAACACTGATCCCCTCAGGGGATTGCTCCACCAACTGTCGGTAGCGCTCCTCGCTCTCGCGCAAGGCATGCTCTGAGCAAACCTGCTCGGTAATATCGTGGATTGTGCCCACAAATCCCACGCGGCTTCCCTTTTCATCGTGAAGCTCGGTGATGCGAATTTCGACTTCGATCGCCTGCCCATCTTTGCGCAGCAGGCGTCGCCTGGATTGGTAATATCCCTGCCGGTCGAGCCCGGCATAAAACAGCCGCCCAAAGGCGAGATAGTCTTCTCGATTCTCAAAAAGGCGCTCGGTGGTGGCGCCTATCAACTCGTGCGGTTCGTAGCCGAGCACCCTTTGCACGGATTGGTTGCAGCGCAAAATGATGCGGGTGGTCGGATCTTGTACCAGAATAACATCACCAAGGCTGTCGAAAGTCCTCTCCAACAGTTGGTGTGTGTCATGCAGATCCTTCTCTGTGCGCAGCTTGCTGCTGATGTCCCGGACAACATTCAAATAGACCGGCTGCCCTCTTAGAATTGCTCTCGTCGCATTGATCTCAACGGAAAACTCAGAACCATCCTTACGACGGTGGGTGGCCTGAACGAAAACGCCCTGCGGGCTTTCTTCCCGCGTTCGCGAAGCGGCATCGGGAGTGGGGTATGCGGGACACAGGGCGTTAATGGTCAACCCAAGCAACTCGTTCCTGGTGTAACCATAAGCGGCGACCGCTGCCGGGTTGGCTTCCAGAATCTGCCCATCGGAGAGCCGTACAAAAAGGAGGATATCTCGATTGGTTTCAAAAAGCAGGCGGTAGTTAGGATCAATCTGTCCATTAAGGTCATGGAAATGCTGGCGCTCGATGGCTTTCCGAACAACGTCGCCTGAGCTTTCAAGGTGATCTTTGTGCAGATAATCAGCGGCTCCCAGTTCCATGCACCGGCGCCCGGCGTCATCGTCCGGGGGCACGTTTACAACAATCAACGGAATTTCAAAACCATGCTCCTGGAGAAGGGCAAGCGCCCGATGTGGATCTATTCGAGAAAATGAGTAATGGGCCAGTATTACATCAGGCCGATTATCAAGGGCAGGAATAAAATCCGCTTCATTGTCGATTGTCTGGGTTGACACATCAAAGCCAGAGCGCGCCAATTCAGTTATAAGGAGGCCAACCTCTGTTGCAGACTCCCCCAGGATCAATACATTGAGCGATGTTCGTGTTTCGGAGGATGTCATTGGTAGAAACCTCTTTACGATCAAGCGCGCGCTTGATTTACTGAATTGAATCGAGCGCGAAAGTCATATTGCGCCGTATAACACGCAAATACCGTATGGATTGAATACCCACACAGCAGGATTATCGACCAATCGATATGGAAAATACTGGAGGATGAAACCGGGGAATGCATTAATGATGTGAGCGGCAATGGAAATTAGTTACAGAATTGTATCAATCTGTGCAATATTCATGCCTGACAATTTTGTTAGTTGTTAAATAAGGAAATGAGGCGGTGTGACAAGGAGTTATAAATATTTGCATAGGTGTCTGATAAAGAATGCGCAAACCAAAACGCCTATATCGAGGCGTCTCGGAAACAGTAGCGGGGAGTGGATGCGAATCACAATCCGTGCCACCGGTACGCCCTGCACGAAGTGCATGGGTTTGTGCGGCGGGCCCTGCAAACCCTGGCACTGCCCGCCAGGGCAAGTGTTCAGCCAACCTGACGAACTCTGGTTGCGAAGCACCCTCGTGGTTCTTGCTTGCCCGGCACGCAGCAGTAGTTGATCGATGTTTGTATAGACGCCTCTTTTACCTGGGTTCGTCAAGTCCTTTTTGTTGATCGTTATAGTAATCTTTCCAATTCAATTAGTTCAAATCCATTACCGAGTGAGAAGTGGGTACTCTGGTTATCCAATTCAACTGTGTTCGATAAATATTTTTTTACATTCTTGAGCGTTCCGAATTTATATTAAACCTTTTATCAGCAAAACCACATCTATTCTCCATGAATCCAGAACAGCACTAAGATAGCGAGCCCTTTATTTGAAAAATCTTCAAAAAACCACTTCCCCATTAATACCTCGTCTACCGAATTTTCCTGAAATCGATAAATCCTTTTTCCACATCAA